>BLLT01000059.1 GCA_011958945.1 Lachnospiraceae bacterium
GGAAGCCGAAGGCTGAACTGTTACGTTCTGATGGTGGAATGGGGGAAATACATTGAAATACCAGAACATTTGTGCTATGATTTGAATGAGAAGACTGTGAAAGTTGAATTTTTCTATTTAAGCAGTATTGCAGGCAAGTTTGCGATATGCGGGGGGATTAGAATAAAAAAACTTAAGGAAAAACACAATGGATTTAGGGCAAGTATTTACGGACAGGACAGTGGCAGAATATATGGTATCCATGTTTCATTTGGATAAGGATGCACTTATTTTAGACCCTTGCTTTGGCGCGGGGGTCTTTTTGAGGGCAGGCATGGAACAGGGGTTTGCCAATGTGGAAGGGTATGAAATTGATAAAGGGTTATATGAAAAAGTAAAAATGCAATTTCCCCAATTCAGCCTATATAACGCGGATTTCTTAAAAGCATCCAATAAAAGAAAATATGACGGGATTATTATGAACCCTCCGTACATAAGGCAGGAAAAAATTGAT
Organism: Lachnospiraceae bacterium; assembly: GCA_011958945.1. Lineage (GTDB taxonomy): Bacteria > Bacillota > Clostridia > Lachnospirales > Lachnospiraceae > Kineothrix. The sequence continues at coordinate 494 of BLLT01000059.1, forward strand.
GATTTAGCGAGATTGGGAATTACCAAAGAAAAGCTTAGAAAAGATAAAATATATGAACCGCTGCCAAGTACGGCCAATATGTATATGTATTTTATTTTTAAAGCTTTGGATTTGCTGAAGGAGGAGGGGGAACTGATAGTTATCTTTCCTGGCAGTTGGATGGACGCTAAGAGCGGGGAATCATTTCAAAAAGCGCTGAATTCCAATGCGGCAATTATCAGGCAGGTGCATATATCGGGGGAAGTATTTGAAAAGTCAGCTTTGGTGGATGTGGTTATTTTAAAGTTAAAAAAAGGCAGTGCTGAATGTAAAAAGGAAGTTTCATACATGGAAATACGGAACGGCCGTATATATGAAGCTGCAAAAATGGCTGACTATGAAGAATTAAAATTTGATGTGCCATTTGTTCAATATGCTGCCGTCCGCCGGGGGCTGACAACTGGATATAACGTTATGTATATAAACCCAGAATTTAAAAAGGAGGAGTCCAAAAGGCACCTTGTTCCAATTATATCCAGCCCTAAATCAATCGTTGGCTATGGAACAAAAACGGCAGATATGGACAGCTTATTTTATGTGCAGGATGATACCGGTATATCAAATGAAGTAAAGAAGTATATCAGGGAATGGGAAAAAGAAATCAGAAACAAAAGGGCGCCTAAAACGATATATCAGAAAATACAAAAGGATAAAAACTGGTATAAGATTCATCTGATAGACAGCAAGGGGATTATATTCAGCTATTTTGTCCGTAATGATATGAAGTTTGTAATGAATAACTCGGAATGTCTGGTGAGAGATAATTTTTATATTATTAAGCCGAAGATAGATGCATATTTGATGCTGGCGTTATTAAATAATTATTTCATCTATTATCAGTTGGAAAAAAGGGGAAAAAAGTATGGGGCAGGCCTGCTTAAGCTTCAAAGATATGATATGGAAGCTTTGATGTTTCCGGATATCCACCTTTTTTCGGATGAGGATAAAGGAAGATTGGCCGATGCAGCGAAAGCTTTGGTGGATACGGGGGATAAAAGCAATATTAGAAAAATAACAGAAATAATTGCTCAGCATTCAGAGGTGGGTTTGGCCAGGATTACGGATTTGTATGAAGGAATCAGGAAATTTAGATTGGGGGAAAAGGGTAATGGCAGTGAATGTAGTTAGTCTTTTTTCGGGCGGCGGCGGTTTGGATTTGGGATTTCAATCGGCGGGGTTTCAGATAATCTGGGCAATAGATAATAACCAAAATGCGGTAGATACCTATAAGGCCAACATAGGGGAGCATATTATATGCGAGGATATCAATAAAGTTGATACGAAGAAGATACCATTTGCGGATGTGATTATCGGCGGACCGCCGTGTCAGTCATTTTCCTTGGCCGGTAACAGGAACGTGGAGGATGCCAGAGGGCAATTGGTATGGAAATACATTGGAATTATCAGTGATATACAGCCGAAGGCATTTTTGTTTGAAAATGTAACGGGACTGTTGTCAGCTAAAAATGCCAAAGGGGAGAAGATTATAGAATTGCTGAAAATAGCTTTCCGGAAAATAGGCTATACGGTAACAACGCAGGTGGTAAATGCGGCGGACTATGGTGTTCCGCAAAAGAGAAAAAGGGTGATTATTGTAGGCATAAAGGGGGAAACAAAATTTTCTTTCCCTCCGGCTACTCATAATGAATCAGGGGCAGGATTAAAAAAATATGTCAGTGCAGAAGAGGCGCTGGGCGATTTGCCTGGGGCAATTTGCGATGAAAACGGAAGCGCGGCCTATTTGACCGCACCTAAAACAGAGTATCAAAAAAGAATGCGCGGTGGAGAAGCAGTTACGGAACATTTCATGCCCCGGATGAGCGAACTGGATAAATATATTGTGGAGCATGTTAAGCCGGGGGGCAACTATATGGATATACCGCCCGAGGTGAACTCCGAAAGGATACGGAGGCTGCAAAGGGAAGGGGGTCATACGACCTGTTATGGCCGGATGAAGCCGGATGAACCGTCCTATACCATAAATACTTATTTTAACAGGCCCAATGTGGGATGCAATATTCATTATAAAGAAAACAGGCTGATTACAGTTCGCGAAGCGCTGCGTTTGCAGTCATTTCCCGATTCGTATGTGGTAGTCTCATCCAGCAAACAGGGAAGAAACCTGATTGTGGGAAATGCTGTTCCTCCGATGTTGGCCGAGGCTATGGCAAGGGAATTAAAAAAGTATGTAGGGGAGGGGAATAATGGTTAGTTATTCGGATTCGGAAGTAAAAATATTTCACCCTTTGTGTGAAGCTTCTCTTAATTGGGCATTAAAGAATCTGAGCCTGGAGAAGGAGTATGAGGTATTGCATCACCAATATACCGGAACGCTGGAGATGGATTACGTTGTCAGGAACATCCATACCAAAAAGTACCTCTGTGTTGTGGAAGTAAAAAGGACGCCGGCAGATGTACAAAGCACACGTTATCAAATTCAGGCGCAGTCATATGTGCAGATGAACGAACCGGAAAATGAAAAGCCTTTTTATATATTGACAAATTTGGAAAAGCTGATTAGCTTTCGGTACGAATCCGGAAAACCCCGCGTGTATCAACAAATGCTGCTTCCCGGTTTGGAAGATGTATGCGATTTTTCCAAGGATGACGAGAAGGAAATTATAAAGAAACTGGCAGCCATTTTTACCCGGCTGCTGGATGCATTTAGAAACGGCAAATATAAGTATTTCACTACCCTGGAACAGTTTCTGGCTTATATGAATTCCATAGTGGCCGATGATAAAAGGTGGAAAAGCAGCATGGCCATGTTAATGTATGAATATATAAGAGGTGCATTCAGGGCGGTCAGAAGAACCGAATTTAAGTATGATGTTCATAAATTTCATAACGATGTCCGGCAAGTTTGTATAGAAGTGAATTCGGTGGATTTTGATGGGATTTTTGCATATAACAGTGCCAAATATCTGCCCAGGCTGACAATGCCTGTGTCTATTTTTGCGGATATATACAAATATGGAAATATAAACATATCTGGAGACTCCATCGCCGATGCGCTTCACGATATGATTTCTGAGAATAAACGCCATGATGGGGAAGTGGCGACGGATTTGGAGTTGGCCGGTTTAGCTTCTGTACTGGCCAGAATGTCTAATGGGCCATTGGCGGCGGGAAAGAGAATCTGCGATCCGGCAGCGGGAAGCGGGAGTCTGATATGCTCATCCATCAATGTTTTTAATGCCAAACCCAATCAACTGCAAGCAAATGACAGCAACCCTAAATTGATAGAGATACTGTCCTTAAGGCTGGGATTAAGTTTCCCTAAAATAATTGCCAAGCCAGATGTGCCACAAGTGACATCGGAAGATATTATAAATATGAGTAAGGCAGATTTTAATGATGTAGATATAGTGCTATTAAATCCGCCTTTTGTAGCGGGGATTAATTGTGTAAACAGAAAAGTTCCGTTTTACGATAAGATTAGGACATTAAAAGGTTCTGAGGCGATGACAAAGGTCGGGCAAATGAATCTGGGGGCAGTTTTTCTGGAAACAGTCTGCTATCTGGCAAACCCAGGAACAACGATAGCCTGCATTTTCCCCAAAGCACATTTGACGGAGAGGGGCGAAGAAGCGATTGCATTCAGGAAGATGCTGATTCATTTGTTCGGTTTGCATACGATATTTAATTACCCTGGGGAAGGGCTTTTTGACTCCGTGACGGAAGAAACCTGTATATTTGTGGGAAAAGTTTTGCAAAGGGCCAATGATGTACTTGTGTATTCCAGCGATGTAAAAGTCGCCGATATAGACCTTCATGACTTGCAGTGTGTTGCCGGTGGTTATAGCAGGACAGACTTTATGCCTGTTTTTCCGGGGGTGGAGGCTAGGCTATTTGATTGGACGGAATTAAATGATGCGGTGGAGGATGGCTGGAGGATGGTCTGTAGCGAAATGGGGGAGGCCATTCAGTTTATTGAGAGTAATATAAACAGATGTACTAGGCTGACAAATATTACAAAAACAACAAAGGTTTACAGAAAAGGACGGGCGGGAGTGGACGGGGGCAGCGATTTGGTTTTCTTTGATTCTATTCCGGCATTGTACCAAAAGTATGAGAAATATGTAACATTAGAAGAAGGGATGCGGAATGCAAAAAGCAATGATTTTAAATTAAAAAGCGGCGATTCTAAATTTTTGAATTTCAATGGTGTGGGAACACACCTGGCTGCAGAGATTGCAAAGGATTATATTTCATTGGCAAGGGATGCCAAAAAGCAGCAAAGAAAAGTGAAGACCGCCTCTGAATGGGAAACGATAGCCAAAAAAGACGGCCAGGTTAAATTTGCAAATAATTCTGTGCTCATTCCTACAAAGACGAGAAGGAGCGGAAGAGTGCATTTGAGCAATATACCATTATATGTATCTACAAATTTTGTTGTTTTTACCTATCCGTCCATGTGTGAGGCTGAGATCATCGCATCCTATATGACAACAGTTTTTTATCAATTGGAATGCGAAGTGATGTGCAAAAGTCATGCAGGGGTAAGAAAGGGCGAGGTTGGAGATGTTGTTACCACACATGTACCGGTATTTCGCAGTATTTCCCCCACGGATATTTCGAAAATACAGGCTGAAATTCCAAATATTGAGTTTTTGAACCTAAATGACCCGCGAGTATCTAAAACAGATGAGATATGGGCAGAAATTTTGTTTGGCCCAAATGCAAAAGCATGCCTGGACAATGCACAAAGATTGCTCCGGTTTCTGGCCAACAGACGAAACAGATGCAATTCATAATGGAGGGAACGGTTGAAACATGGAAATATATTTCGCCCCAATGGAGGGGATTACAGGGTATATTTATAGAAATGCATTTCATGATTACTTTACAGGGGTGGATAAATATTTTACCCCCTTTTTGTCACCCAACCAGAACCGGGCGTTAAATCCAAAGGAAATCAGGGATGTGCTGCCGGAGAATAATCAGGGGATGCATGTAGTTCCCCAAATTTTGACGAACCGGGCGGACTATTTCCTGCGGGCTGCGGAGGAACTAAAAGAAAAGTATGGATATGGGGAAGTGAACCTGAATCTGGGATGCCCTTCCCGGACGGTGGTATCGAAAGGGAAAGGTGCAGGATTTCTTGCAAAACCGGAGGAACTGGATAGTTTTTTCCGGGAAGTTTTTCACAATATTAAGGGCCAGATGTCGGTAAAGGCCAGAATCGGCGTGGATGATTCCAAGCAATTCCGCCATTTAATGGATATATTTAACCAATATCCGCTGTGCGAACTGATCATTCATCCCCGTATCCAGAAAGACTATTATGGAAACAGCCCTGACTGGGAGGTGTTTGGGGAGGCTGTGCATGTGAGCAGCATTCCGCTTTGCTATAATGGGGATATTTTTACGCTGGAGGATTATAGACGGATGAAAGCGGCATTCCCGGAGGTGAATAGGATAATGCTGGGGCGGGGGCTGCTTATGAATCCCATGTTGGCGGAGGAGATAAAGAAGGAAGCGGCCGGTACAGGAAAGGCAGAGGAAGCAGGAACAGGAAAAGCAGATGCGGCGGGAAGAGGGAAGGGGCACGACTTGGGAAAGGCAGATGATCCGCAGATAGAAAAGATGGCAGGGGAAGAGGCTGTGATGGATAAGAAACGGCTGAAAGGATTTCATGACAGGCTGTATAACGATTATAAGGTGGTCATGTCCGGGGAGAAAAATGTGCTGTTTAAGATGAAAGAGTTTTGGGTTTATGCGGGGAATTTGTTCCCGGGAGAAGAAAAGCAGCTGAAGAAAATAAAGAAGGCCTCCCGGGCAGGAGAGTATGAAAGCGCTGTGGAAGCGATACTGGCCTGACAGTGCCTGACAGTGCGTAAATTAATTGCCATTGCTATTTATGGAGGGATGGAATAAAATAAAATAATACCAGTTTGGCATGTCGGGAACAGGCAATGGAGAAACTCTAAGCTGTGAGAATATTCTGACAATATATTTTGTTCAAAGCCAAACATGCCAAGCATTCCACCAAGCCCTAAAGCAGAAAACACTCGGGCAAAGGCCCTCCTGTTTATCGGTTTCGCAATTACCTAATAATGATGTGAAGATTGAAAGGAGTATGGTTAGAAAGATGCATAATCAGTTGACAAAGCAGGATATTAAGCGGATGGAAGAGGAGATAGAACATCGGAAGCTGGTTGTTCGCAAGGAAGCGCTGGAAGCGGTGAAGGAAGCCAGGGCGCATGGAGATTTAAGTGAAAATTTTGAATATTATGCGGCAAAAAGAGAGAAGAATAAGAATGAGAGCAGGATTCGTTTTCTGGAGAGGATGATTAAGACAGCCGAAATTATTTCCGATGATTCAAAAGAAGATGAAATAGGGGTAAATAATACGGTGGATGTTTGCTTTGAAGAGGACGAAAGCGTAGAAACCTATAAAATAGTGACCACGATGCGCGGGAATTCTTTGGAAGGGCTGGTGAGTACGGAATCCCCTATTGGAAAGGCACTGCTGGGGCATAAGGTGGGCGATAGGGTCTGCGTCCATGTGAACGATAATTTTAGCTATTATATCATAGTGAAAAGAATTGAAAAGACAGTGGATGGCGGCAGCGATAAGATTAGGAGTTTTTAAGGACTGGAAAGGGGCAGGGCAATGAAAGATAGAAATGTGGAAGAAAAGGATATCGAAAATGTACTTAAGATTCTGGAGGACTTTTCCGCATCGGAAACGAGCCGGCTGAAAATTCAGGTTTCGGAGGAAGAGACGCCGGGAAAGGCGGAAAGGGTTTATCATTACGGACGCTGCGATGTGGGAAGCCCCTGGGCGAGAGGGGAATGCTATGATTTGCCTGAGCAGGACTAATGTGCTGGCACGTTGAAGGCCTGGTATTTGGGCATAGTACCTCTTGGGCTTTTCAGCGTGTCAAATGGGCAGTGTACAAGAGCAATACAATACATTAAGATAAGAAAATAGAGGAACAGGAAAAAGTTTGTGTCTGCGCGGCATTCACAAACTTGATAAACCAAAATTGACTTTAGCGCAAAAACTGCGCAGAAATGAGGTAAAAATGATTATCAGCAATTTATTTGAAAAAAAGAAACCGGTAATTTCATTTGAAATTTTTCCGCCGAAAAAGGAGGCGGAATTGCAGAATATTGATGCCACGCTGCAGACGCTGGCTACCCTGCACCCGGATTTTATCAGCGTTACTTTCGGGGCGGGGGGAAGCAGTGCGGATAACAGGACAGTGAAACTGGCACAAAAGATTAAAAAGGATTATGGTATTGAGCCGTTGGTTCATTTAACATGTATCAGCAATAGCAAGGAGGAAATTAAGGAAATCCTTGGGCAGATGGAGTCGGCGGGGCTTAAGAATGTATTGGCCCTGCGTGGGGACGTGAACCCCAATGTGCCGGCAAAGGATGATTTCAGGTATGCAAGTGAACTGGTATCTTTTATTAAGGAGCAGGGGGATTTTCATGTGAGCGGTGCCTGTTACCCGGAGGTGCATCTGGAGGCCGCGGACGAGGTTTCGGATTTGCGCAACCTGAGAAAGAAAGTGGATGCGGGGGCAGAGCATCTGGTCTCCCAGCTGTTTTTTGACAATAATAAATTTTATGATTTTCTTTCCAAGGTGAGGATTGCAGGGATCGATGCCCCTGTGGAAGCTGGTATTATGCCTGTGACCAATAAAGCCCAGATTAAAAGGATGGTGACGATGTGCGGCGCTGCCCTGCCGGAAAAATTTGAGAGGATTCTGGAAAGGTATGGGGAGAATAAGGAGGCTCTGTTTGATGCGGGCATGGTATACGCAGTGAACCAGATTGTGGAACTGATTTCCAGCGGAGTGGACGGGATACATATTTTTACAATGAATAATCCGGTGGTAGCAGGAAGAATCTGTGAGGAAATTAAGAACCTGATCTAATAAGGAATTGGGGTGGTGCGCAGGCAGATAACCGATTCTTTGACGGAAAGTGACAACAAATTTGGTATATCATAAAATACGGCGCAGAGATGAGGTCAAAAAGGAAAAGAAGAGTATACTATAATAATGAAGCATTAAAATAATGAAGTATGATTCGTGAAGGAGAAAAGTTGCTATGTATGATTTGATTATTATTGGTTCTGGACCGGCGGGCCTTTCAGCGGCGGTATATGCCAAAAGGGCTGGGCTGGATGCATTGGTGATGGAAAAAAGCCCGATGAGCGGAGGGCAGGTACTCACCACTTATGAAGTGGATAATTATCTGGGGATGCCGGGGATTAATGGATATGATTTGGGGATGAAATTCAGGGAGCATGCGGATCGCATGGGGGTGGAATTCCTGGAAACGGAAGTATCTGGCGTGGAGAGGATTAAGAATAGGAACAGGTATGAGGAAAATACTTCGGAACTGGTTGCCGCCAGTAATAGCGGAGCAGGGGAAGGCTTCTGTATTGTGACGGACAAAGGAGAATATAGGGCAAAAACAATATTGGCGGCTACCGGGGCAGTGCATGCTAAATTGGGGGTGCCCGGTGAAGAGGAACTGGCTGGAATGGGGGTTTCTTATTGTGCTACATGCGACGGGGCTTTTTTTAGAAACCGTGTGGTGGCAGTGGTAGGGGGCGGAGATGTGGCAGTGGAGGACGCTATTTTCCTGGCCAGAACCAGCCAAAAGGTATATCTGATTCACCGCAGGGATGAACTGCGGGCGGCAAAAGTGCTTCAGGAGAGGGTGAAAAACCTTTCCAATGTGGAAATTCTCTGGGATACGGTAGTGGATGAGATTCTGGGGGAAGACCAGGTGAAGAAAATCAGTATCCGCAACGTGGTATCGGGAGAAAAGCGGGAACTGGAAATGGACGGGGTATTTATCGCCGTGGGGATTCACCCGAATACGGAGTTGTTTGAAAATTTGGTGGAATGCGATGAGAAAGGTTATATTATTGCAGGAGAAGATGGGGCCACAACGGAAGACGGGATTTTCGCGGCAGGGGATGTGCGTTCCAAACCTTTGCGTCAGATTGTAACAGCTGTGGCGGACGGGGCAAATGCTATTGCAGGGATACAAAATTTTTTGTAGCAGTTTAGCCGCACATTGGCACGGACTTTTTCTATATTATAGGAAATTACGCCACAGCGTTGTAAGTCACCAAGAAAGAATGCGGAGCATTCTTTGGAGTTGGCCGCCGGGCCAACTCTTTTTTAAAGTACTGCTTTGCAGCAAATGCAAAGTCCTGGGATGAACTGTTACTTATTTCCATTATTTATATAAATCCATAGGTTGACAAAGGCATCGCGAAGTGATATATTATTTAACAGGATGTAACAAAATTGTAACAAATTAAAAAAGTAGGTAACAATTTTCGGAGGTCACAACCTATGAGACAAAAGAACGTGAAAATGATCATGTGTACAGTTACAGCAGTGCTCGCATTTTCAAGTGTAAACTTAAGAGCAGAAGCAGCCACGGATTTGGCATCGGTATTGCCTTCCGCAGGAGTTGATTATACATTACAGACAGATGCCACTTCCCTTAAAAATATTAAGGAAGAAGCGGAAACGAGTGTGACAGAGGGTGAAACCCAGACGGTGGATATACAGCCGGAAGCAGTTCCGGGAGATGCGGTTCCTTCCGATGGAAGCCAGCAGACGGAGAATTTGATTGCAGCCGTTCAGGCAGAAATGCCGGCAATGGATACAACAGCGACAGCGGATGAAAAAGTCATTGAAGAAACAAAGGAAGTAGATATTTCCAACCTGGATGCAAAAATTTTAAAGGATGTAGCGAAGAAGCTGGACAGGAAGGATGAGGAAGAAAGTTTTAAAAACCTTGTTATTGCTAAGGTAAATGATTACGTAAATGTGAGAAGCATTCCCAGTGAAGATGGAGAAATCGTAGGCAAGCTTTATGACAAGTCAGTGGGAAGTTTCATTTCCGAAACGAACGGATGGTATGAAATCAAATCCGGTTCCGTTACAGGTTATGTAAAAGGAGAATATTGCGTAACCGGCGATGAAGCGGTGGAACTGGCAAAACAGGTAGGTACAAGGATTGCAACCGTTACAACTACCACTTTAAAAGTAAGGCAGGAGCCCGGCCTTGATAAGACTGTATTAGGGATGGTTCCGATTGAAGACCAGCTGATAGTAACGGAAGAACTTGATGATTGGGTAAAAGTTAATATAGAAGAAGGCGATGGTTATGTTTCCACAGATTATGTATCGCTTTCTACAGAATTCGTACAGGCGGAATCCAAAGCAGAAGAAGAAGCAAGGCTTGCGAAGGAAGAAGCTGACAGAAGAGCAGCACAGGAAGCGGCAAGAAGGGCAGCAGGAAGAGGTTCTTCCGGCAGCAGTTCAGATGGCGGACAGGTGATGTATGCTTCCGGGGGCGGCAGCGAAATGGGTCGTGCGGTTGCAAATTATGCGCTGCAGTTTGTTGGCAACCCCTATGTATGGGGTGGAACCAGTTTGACAAACGGTGCCGACTGTTCAGGGTTTGTAATGAGCGTATATAAGAATTTTGGTGTCAGCCTGCCTCATTCATCGGCAGCGGACAGAAGCGTAGGTGCAGCGGTAAACGGTCTTGCGAATGCACAGCCGGGAGATTTGGTTTGCTATTCAGGGCATGTGGCTTTGTATATCGGCAACGGGCAGATAGTTCATGCGTCCACTTCTAAGACGGGGATTATCGTTTCCAATGCCAACTACAGGACACCGCTCTCTGTAAGGAGAATTTTCTAAAGGGTTTTTGGAAAGTCCTTTCAGAAAGCCAAAAGCGGAAGAAATAGAGTTTATTTAGGCGGGCGTCGAAAGATGCCCGCATTTATTATATAGCAGGATTCGGTTTCCCAAGGAGCATCTTCAGGCTGGATAAAACCCGACTTGTGCAAGATATACAAAGAACACTATTTAGGATATAAGTGATAGGGAATAACGGTTTTAGTTATCCACATGGGAAAATGCGTAAAATTAAGGATTAATTACTTATACACGGAATTATCCACACTATCCACAGGGTTTCATAGGGGAATCCTGGAACATAGGATTGTGGATTTCAGAACGCATGTTTTGTTTATTTTGTTAAGAAATGGCGAAGAGGAAAAGGTTTTGAAACTTTTCTCTGCAGGCTGGGGCTGCTGCTTTATCGTTGGGGGCAGCAAATATATAGATAATAAAACTTAAATTGTTGCGCAGATATGGTACAATATGGTATAATGTTTGAAAACAATATACTGGATGAAAACAATTTCGGGGTATAGTGTTGAACAATAATCCAATGAAAGGGATGAGCGGTATGAAGTTTGTTATTGTAGGCAAGAATATTGATGTTACAGAAGGATTAAGGTCAGCAGTAGAGGACAAGATTGGCAAGCTGGAGAGGTATTTTAATTCGGAGACGGAAGTACATGTGACACTAAGTGTGGAGAAAGAAAGGCAAAAGATAGAAGTGACTATACCGGTAAAGGGGAGTATCATTCGTTCGGAGCAGGTCAGCAACGATATGTATGTTTCCATTGACCTGGTAGAAGAAATTATTGAGAGACAGCTGAAAAAGTATAAGAATAAGCTGATAGACCAGAAACAATCCGTTGGATTCTTTAAACAGGAGTTCATTGAGAAGGATTACATGGACGATGAGGAAGTGAAAATCATCCGCTCGAAGAAATTCGATATCAAACCGATGTATCCGGAAGATGCCTGTGTACAAATGGAACTGCTGGGGCATAGCTTTTTCGTATTCGTGAATGCGGAGACGGAGCAGGTAAATGTTGTTTATAAGAGAAAAGGAAATACCTACGGTCTGATTGAGCCGGAAGTATAAGCGGACAAGCAGGCAATAAAGAAAATTGTGAAAGGTGCATGGCATGGCTGTGCATCTTTTTTCATATATTGCAATGAAGCGGATAGGATGGTGGAAAATGCAATATTTGAAAAAAATAAAAAGGGCGGTGCTGGTAGAAAGTATTCTGTTGGCGTCATTGTATAGTGTGTTTCTGGCAGGAACTTTAAAGGATGGAAGGGTAAAAGAGCAGCCGCAGGCAGTGGAAGTGGGCTCCGTGGGGGAAAGGGAGTATATTAAATGGGTGGATTTTAATGTATCTTATGAAGCCCTTTGCGAGGCATATCAATGGGATGTGGATACATATGAAGCGGCTTTGGAAGATAAGGAATCGGTGCATGTAGATTGGATAGAACTGCTGGCATATGTAGGTGCCAGACATGGGGGGGAATTTCCTTCCGGCACAAAAGCAGAAATCGCCAGAACTGCCAAAAAATTACAAACCAAAGAGACAACCATGACAGAATTGGCAAAAGACATGAAATACTATTCTTATTACCTGGAAGCCTATAAGGCTGTATTAGGCGGCTACGTGGGCGAATACGAAATATGTAAGGAGACAGAAGACGGGAAGAAAGAATGGGAGAAATGTTATGGCCTGAAAGCCTTTTCCCCCATTGCCAAAGGGTTTGAATACAGCGACTACGATGACTTTGGGGCATCCAGAAGCTATGGCTATTCCAGGCCTCATCTGGGGCACGATATGATGGGGCAGATAGGCACGCCCATTATTGCGATAGAGTCAGGCTATGTGGAGGCTATTGGATGGAATCAATACGGCGGCTGGCGGCTGGGGATACGGAGCTTTGACGGAAAAAGATATTACTATTATGCCCATATGCGTCAGAATTTCCCTTATTACAAAGGGCTGGAAGAAGGAAGCGTAGTAACGGCCGGCCAGGTTATCGGCTATATGGGCCATACCGGCTATAGTAAGAAAGAAAATGTGAACAATATTAAAGTGGTTCATCTCCATTGGGGGCTGCAGCTTATCTTCGATGAATCGCAGAAAGAGGGAAATAATGAAATATGGATAGACTGCTATAATTTAACAAGATTCCTCTACAAAAACCGCTCGGAAACTATGAAGGATGAGGAAACAAAGGAATGGTACCGCATTTATGATATGAAAGACCCGGCGGTGGAAAAATATCTGAAAGACAGACAGGATTGAAAAAGGCAGATATAAAAGGGCAAATAGAAAAAAGCAGATAAAGAAGACAGATAGAAGGCTCTCCGGTTTGGCCGCATGACCGCTGATAAGCAGAGGAGCTGTTCCAAAATAGGATTTGGAAACAGCCCCCCTAAAAAAGTTTAGTTCCCTAAATGGATGGCAGTAAAGCTATGGGCTGACCCCGCTGGCAGTCTGCTCAATAATGCTTTGCATAATATCTTTCGTAATCTGCCCCGGAACGTATCCGTATACATTCCCGTCCTTATCAATCATAAATGTAGTAGGGTATGCGCTGATGCCATAGTAATATGACATAATCCCGTCAGTATCCATGACTACCGGATAAGTATAGTTGTTTTCCGATAAAAATGCAGCAATGTCCTCCGCACTGCCTTCCTGGCCTACTTCTGGGGAAGCGATGCCAAGAATGATTACATCGGAATTGTTTTCCCCATATTCTTCATATATTTCCTGGATTTCAGGCATTTCTGCACGGCAGGGCGGACACCAGGTGGCCCAGAAATTGAGGAATACCGTTTTCCCTTTATAATCGGATAAGGTATGACTGTTGCCATACTGGTCCAGGAGGGTAAAATCAGGGGCAGGAACGGTTTCTGCCGCCGATTCCTCCGCCTGGGGGGATTCTTCTGTGCCCGTATCCGCATCAGCTTCATCGGATGTGCCGGAGGCCGTATCTTTATTGGAACTGCCTTCTATTTCAGATTCCTCATCCGTTCCGCTGTCCTTGCCCGTTTCCTCACTGCTTTGCCCGGAGGGGGTATTTCCGGAAAGGTACGAGCTAATGCCGTTCATCCAGCCGGTGAACATCATAACACCGATTAAAATCATAAGGATACCGCCTAATTTTACGGTATACTTTACGGCAGAGCGGTATTTCCTGAAAAAGTCCAGCAAAGCCTTGGTGAATAACCCTACTGCCAGGAAAGGAAGGACAAAACCTAGAGTATAAACGCCAATCAGCAAAAACCCGGTAAAAGACGAAGATGCCGATGCGGCCAAAAGCAGTACGCTGGCAAGGGCAGGCCCCACACAAGGAGTCCATGCGAAACTGAAAGTGAAGCCAAGAATTAAGGCAGTCAGGGGGTTCATAGCGAGGGAATCGGGCTGGAAATGCAGCCGGTGTTCTTTGCTCAAAGAAGAACTGCCAAATAGCCCCAGCTGGTACAGTCCGAATAAAATGACGATAATCCCACCAATACGGGTAAACCAAGTCTGATAATTATGGAAAAACCTCCCGATGGCGGTAAAACCAAAACCCAGCAGGAAGAAGGCAAAGCTTATGCCAAGGACAAAAAATAAAGTATTTCTCATAATCCTGCTTCTTTTATAAAGAATATTCCCATTTTCATCCACCGTCTTCGCGCCGCCGGAAAGATAACCAATATATAGGGGAATCAAGGGAAGTACACATGGGGAGAAGAAACTGATAAGCCCTTGAAAAAAAACAGTAACGGAAGAAATTCCGGTTTCAATTGTCAGGTTCATAATGATATATAATCCTCCTTTTTAAACTGCAGCCTTTCGGAATCAAAATCAGTTATAAAAGATTCCGAGAGCCTATAATGATAGTGCTGAATAGACGTTTGCGAAACGTTTATTTATTTTACCATAATTATGAGGGGAAAAACAGAAATAGTGTAAAAAGTTAATAAAATATACCAATTTATGCTATATTATGCTATGATAAGGCAGAAAATACGATACATTGAAAGGCGGTTATTTCTATGAAGTATAGGAAACTAGGGCGTTGTAATGGTTTGAAGGTAAGCGAAATTGCTTTGGGGTGCGAAGGGTTTATAGGAAAGACACAGGCTGAATTCAAGGAGATGCTGGATAAGGCTTTGGAACTGGGGATTAATTTTATTGATATGTATACCCCGAACCCGGAGTTTCGGGATAATCTGGGCATAGCGCTGGAGGGAAGACGGGAAGAAATGGTGCTGCAAGGGCATATCTGCTCGGTATGGGAAGACGGGCAGTATTTGCGGACCCGGGATTTGGAAAAGGCGAAGGCTGCATTTGAAGACCAGCTGAACAGAATCGGAACGGACTACATAGATGTGGGAATGATTCATTATGTGGACAGCGAGAGTGACTTTGATGAAGTTTTTAACGGGGCAATTATGGAATACTGCAAAGAATTGAAGGCAGATGGAAAAATCCTGTCTATAGGCCTAAGTTCCCATAATCCGGCAGTGGCCAGGAAGGCAGTGGAGACGGGGCTTATTGATGTGCTGATGTTTTCTGTGAATGCCGCCTATGACATGCAGCCGCCCAGTGAGGACTGCAATGACCTTTGGAAGCCGGAAAACTATAAAAACGGGCTGCTAGGGATGAACCCGGACAGAAAAGAACTGTATGAACTGTGCGAACGGGAAGGCGTGTCCATAGATGTGATGAAGGTATTTGGCGGCGGGGATATGCTGAACGAGGAACTTTCCCCTTTTGGCATAGCATTTAATGAGTATCAGTGTCTGGAATACTGTCTGACCAGACCAGGGGTGGCGGCTGTGATGGCCGGCTGCCACAGCGTGGAAGAAATCGAAAAGCTGGCGGCTTATTATGAAGCGCCGGAGAGGGAGAAGGATTATTCTACGGTATTAGCCGGTATGGAAAAGTTTCAATTCCAGGGAAACTGTATGTATTGCGGGCATTGTGCCCCATGCAGCGTGGGTATCAATGTGGCGGATGTGAATAAATATTTGAACCTGGCGCTGGCACAGGGGGAGGTGCCGGAGACAGTGACGGATCATTATAAGCTGCTGGAGCACCACGCATCGGAATGCGCGGCCTGCGGAAGGTGCGAAAGGAACTGCCCGTTTGGGGTGGAAATTATAGGGAAAATGAAGAAGGCGGCGGAGGTATTCGGATATTAGCAGATAGCAGTGCATCCTTCTGCATTTCGTTCAGTTGGCCCAGGCAATTTGCTGGCTGACCGTCAGCGGGTAAGTGCGAAGCAGCTCCGAATCCAGATTCTCCCTGTGCATATCGACGGCGGTAAGCTGGCTGTTGGAATAGGTTTTATAATAATAAATACCTTTTGTGGCATTCATGCAGCAGCTATAAGTGGTAATATCATAAAGATTCTCCGGTGTAACTACGCAGCCCCTGGGCATGGATACGGAGTCAAGGATATGGAAAAACTGTGAAATGCTGCCCATTTCATCCTTTTCGCAAATGGAATTCAGGCAAAGGTATGCGGCCTTGACGAAACGGGAGGCGGGGGAGTAGTCTCCGGGCAGGCCGACGCAGCCCAGCCCCTGGCCGAAGGGAACCAGGCTGGATATGGAACTGAAACAGTTTTTTGGGCTGTTGGAAACCAGATTCATGTACTGGCAGAGATTTGTTGTCTGAAAATTAAATCCGGGATTATTGGTTAATACGCCTACCGGATTGTCATATATCTCCATGCCTTTCTTGGTGGACTCCAGCACAATGGAACTTTCTCTATCCGCGAGATGCCAGTGCAGAGGGGCTAAAGGCAGACTTTCGCTGAAAGGGATGCTCACCAGATGGGTGGTGGCAAGGAGGGCTTTTGCTTCGGCAACGGAAGCACATTTTCCCAATATCCAGAAAATGAGTTCAAAGGGAGAAATATTTTTGCTGTTGGAATCTTCAGAAGAGGGATAATAGGCGGTGTCAGGAAAGTTTAGGCCCGCAATGCAAAGCCCGGCTTCATTGACAGCATCGGCATATAAAGGATAGCCTTCCACAACCGTTGCCATTCCCAAAATGGCATAGTGCTTATCCAGGATATCGGTTCTGCGGAAGGGGAGAGGGTAGTTCCGGGGTGTAAATACTACAGATTCGTTGAAATTGTATTCAAAATCCATCGTACGCCCAAAATAAAAATCCTGTGTTTTCATAGCAATGCTTGTGCACATAGTATGTCCTCTTTTCTTCAAAATTACGTTTGTATGCCAGGGAATGACGGAGCAATTCCTGTGAAGCCGGCAAACAAGCTTGAAAATATCAGCAAGGGCTGCCCCGCGACTCTATTTTATTTTAAGGATATTATATGTGTGCGGCAGGGGCTTTATACCCGTTGGTAAATTTTTATATAATAGGAAATTACGCCATAACATTGTAAGTCAATAGGAATTGGCCGCCGGGCCAATTCTTTTTTTATCTTTTTGAAACTTTTTGTAACAGTGATTTGTCTAATAGGTACAGAATTGGAAAAGAATTTTAAAAAGATTGTTTATTGTATAGGAGGTATGGATGAGCAAAAAGGGTGAACTGATTCGGAACATCCTGCTGGAAAATTATGAAAGCTATTACAGGCTTGCATTCAGTTATGTACATCAGGAGGCGGATGCCATGGACATTGTGCAGGAAGGGGCTTATAAAGCAATGTTAAAGGCAGATACACTGAAAAATGAGAAATTTGCAGGAACGTGGGTGTACCGGATCATAATAAATGAGGCAAAGGAATATTTGAGAAAAAACAAAAGAGACTATGTGGAACTGGATGAGAATCTGGCATCGGTACAGGAATATTACAGGGATATGGATTTGGAAAAGGCGCTGGATAAGCTGCAGGAGTCGGAAAAAGCATTAATTATCCTGCGGTATTACGAGGATAAGCAGCTTGGGGAAATCGCAGAGATTTTTCAGGAAAATCTGAATACAATCAAGAGCAGGCTTTACAGGACGCTTAAGAAACTGCGGGAAGAACTTTCAGCATTGGAAAATAAGGAAGGCCCGGACAGCGTCCCAGGGTATTTACGGATACAGGAAGAGGCAGGCGGCGGCTCTAAGGGAAAGGCGTTAGGAGGGCGGCTGCGATACTGGGATGGAAGGGAGGAATGTGAAAATGAATAATGATAAAAAAGTGGAAGAAAGGATCTTGTCAGCAAAGGAAGACTACAACAAGATTCCGGTGCCGGAGGAGATGAAGGAGAAGCTGGAAGCAGGGATAGAAAGGGCAGAAGCAGAGATTGGAAGGGCGAAAACGGAAAAGTGGGAGGATAAGGAGGGGATGGGAATGAAGAAGAAAGAAAAAACAGATAAAAAGAAAAGGTTATACAGGATGGCAGCAGCGGTGGCGGCAGCAGCGGCACTGCTTGTTATTTTGCCCAATACGGGGGCAGATGTAGCCTATGCTATGGGGAACCTTCCTGTGGTGGGAAGGCTGTTCCAGGCAGTCACATTTAGGGATTACCAGTATGAAAGTGAACGCTTTGAAGCTAATGTGGAAGTTCCCCGGATTGTAGTGGAGGACGTGGGAAAAGGAGAAATGGGAAAAGAAGAAGCGGGAACAGGAGAAAAGGAAGCGGGAACAGGAGAGAAGGAAATGGGAAAAGAAGAAGGAGGGGAAGCAGAAAAAGGAGAAACAGAAAACAGGGATGAGAATGTACAACAGACTGTGGATGAGATTAATTTCGATATAGAGCAGGCGACCAGTCAGCTAATCGAAGAATTCCAGGAATCGGCTGAACTGGGGGAAAGCTATGGCTCTTTGGAGATACACCATGAGACTGTGACGGACAATGAGAATTATTTTACGCTTAAGCTTTCCATGTACCGGGGAGCAGGGAGCGGATTTGAAAGCTATAAATTTTATACGGTGGATAAAAGGACGGGGAAACGGATACAAATAGGAGACCTCTTTCAGGAAGACAGCAATTACAATGAGTTACTCAGCGAGAATATCAAGGAGCAAATGCGGACACAAATGGCCGAAGATGAAGGAAAGGTGTACTGGGTAGACTACGAAGAGGTGCCGGAATGGAGTTGGGAGAGACTGAAGGAAGACCAGAATTTTTATTTCGATACAGAAGGAAATATTGTAATCGTATTCGATGAATATGAGGTTGCACCAGGGTATATGGGAGCACGGGAATTTACGGTACAGAGGGCTTTGTTTGAGGGGATTTTAAAATAAAGGCAGTAGGAACCGAAAATTTTTGCCTAAAAATTTAAAAAAAAGTGTTGCAAAGAAAAAAAAGATGTGCTAGTATTGGCTAAAATAAAGAATCAGGAAATGCAAAGAAAGAGACTCTTGTTAAGGAAAGCGACAGGAATACAGCGTCACCGACTGAGAGCGCTGTTTGTGGGAGATAACAAAGGGAACACTCTGGAGCAGATTTTCCGAACCATCCGGGAAGCTGGGTGCAGGATGCATACTGTAGGCGGCTGCATGCGGATGATAGGGAAATACGTGACACGCGTTAAGTGTAAAAGTGGGCAAGGCGGTTCACACATCTTGATGGAGATGTCGGCTTGTCAATGCGGGTGGTACCGCGGATATGATTTTTGTTTATTCGCCCCGGAATGCAGATAGCTGTGTTCCGGGGTTTTTTTTGCGCAGGGACGCAAAAGGAAATCAGCCGTTTCACGG
Source organism: Lachnospiraceae bacterium (assembly GCA_011958945.1). Lineage (GTDB taxonomy): Bacteria > Bacillota > Clostridia > Lachnospirales > Lachnospiraceae > Kineothrix. The sequence continues at coordinate 19,870 of BLLT01000059.1, forward strand.
CATGCGTCCCGCGCGGCGGGCAGAGAAAAAGGCATTCTCCGCCCGGTGAAAAGGCAGTGGCGCAAGAGGAAATCAGCCGTT
>BLLT01000060.1 GCA_011958945.1 Lachnospiraceae bacterium
TCTGTCAGCTTGCTGACACATTTCATTTGGACGCCCGTGTGAATAAATAAAGGCAGCAAGCACCGCCTACTTTTTCAGCTTTGCTTACTGCCTGTCTTTCAGAGGATTAATCTGCTATTTTGCATAATCAACCACTCGTGACTCTCTGATAACATTTACTTTTATTTGGCCTGGATATTCCAATTCAGCTTCAATTTGCTTTGAAATATCTCTGGCCAGCAATACCATATCTGCATCAGTAATCTGTTCTGGAACTACCATTACGCGAATCTCTCTACCCGCCTGTATCGCAAAAGATTTGTCAACACCTTTAAAATTATTTGTAATATCTTCTAATTGTTTTAATCTGCTTGTATATGTCTCTAATGTTTCCCTTCTTGCCCCTGGCCTTGCTGCCGAAATAGTATCTGCTGCCTGTACAAGACATGCAATTAAAGAATGTGCCTCCACATCTCCGTGATGGGATTCTACTGCATTGATTACAGTTGCAGATTCTTTATATTTCCTGCACAGTTCAACCCCAAGTTGGATATGTGAGCCTTCCATTTCATGGTCTACGGCTTTGCCCACGTCATGAAGCAGCCCTGCCCTTTTTGCCAGCCTTACATCCAGCCCCATTTCCGCTGCCAGAAGCCCTGCCAGCTGAGCCACCTCGATAGAATGCTTTAATGCATTCTGTCCGTAGCTGGTCCTAAACTTCATCTTACCAAGCAACTTCACAAGTTCCGGGTGAATGCCGTGTACACCAACTTCTAATGTAGCAGCTTCCCCTTCTTCCTTTATCATTACTTCCACTTCTCTTTGCGCCTTTTCCACCATTTCTTCAATTCTCGCCGGATGGATACGCCCATCTACGATAAGTTTTTCCAGCGCAATTCTGGCAACTTCACGCCGAATCGGGTCAAAACCGGATAAGATGACAGCTTCCGGCGTGTCATCAATGATAAGATCCACACCGGTCATTGTCTCGAGAGTTCTGATGTTTCTTCCCTCCCTGCCGATAATCCTGCCTTTCATCTCATCATTGGGAAGCTGTACCACAGATATCGTTGTCTCGGATACGTGATCCGCAGCACATTTCTGTATTGCAGTCACCACATATTCCTTCGCCTTCTTATCTGCTTCCTCTTTCGCCCTGCTTTCCATTTCCTTAATCATTACAGCAGATTCATGTTTTACTTCATCTTCAACAATTTTTAACAAATAATCTTTTGCTTGTTCGGAGGTTAATCCTGAGATTCGCTCCAGTTCCTGTAATCTCTGTTCATTGAGTTTCGCAACTTCGTCCCGCAGCTTTGTGAGATTTTCTTCTTTTGAAGCTAAACTCGCTTCCTTTTTCTCAATCGCTTCTGCTTTCTTATCGATGTTTTCTTCCTTCTGCTGGATTCTGCGCTCATAGCGCTGTGCTTCAGCCCTCCGCTCTTTGATCTCCTTGTCCAATTCGTTCTTTGTACGAATAGACTCCTCTTTGACCTCAAGTAAGGATTCCCGCTTCTTTGTCTCAGCAGTTTTCAGTGCTTCATCAATAATCTCCCTTGCCTTATCCTCTGCGTTTCCGATTTTGGACTCTACCACTTTCTTGCGATAGGTCGATGCTACGGCTGCAGATATTGGTATCGAGAAAACCAAGGTTACGATTACCGCTATTACAACATCCATGTACAGGAGCACCTCCTTATTTAGTTTTCATTGTACTATTATCTATTATAGAATGTAATACAAGCGATTTTACAACAGTTAAATTTTAAACTTAAATTGAACTTATGTCAAGAGAAAGTACGTTTCTTATTATATCCATATCGAATCCTTTTCTGTATAAAAACGCTGATATCTTCTGTTTTTCCTTGTTTGTAGCCGTTTCCGGGTCATAATTTTTTTTCTCAAGAATTTTTTTAGCCATAGAAAATTCATCGGGAACTTCCCCCTCCTCCTGCATGCCATCCAATATTTCCCCGATAAGTTTTCTGTCAATCCCTTTTCTATATAAATCCAGTTCCATCCGTTTCCGGTTTTTATTTTCCATATGATATGCGATATAATCCTCCGCATACTTCCTGTCATCAATATATCCATATGATTTTACATAGCCTATCGCCACATCGATCAACTTTTCCGTGTATTCCCCCTGCAAAAGCTTGTCTCTAAGCTGTTTTTCCGTATAAGCCCGTGCCTTTAACAAGTTCATGCATCTAAGCTTTGCCCTTTTAGGCAGCACTTTTTCAACGATTTCCGAATATGCCTCATCGCATATTTCTTCCCCTTCTTTTACCTTATATAGACGCAGTTCGCCTTTGTATAATACAAAGGCGAACTCATTATCTATAAAAACCCTTACTTTTTTATTATTTATTTCCTCAATTTTTGTTACCATCATCCCATGCGCACCCACTTCTTATAAATCTCTGCTTTACTTATTTGCCTTTTCCGTTTTCGAAGCCTTCTTCTTTTCCGTGGAAACCGATGCCGGGGCTGTCTCTGTTTCTTCCGTTCCTTTTTCCAAACCAAAGTGGTTTCTTACCTTATGCTCCACTTCATTACATATTTCCGGATTATCCCGAAGATACTGCTTCGCATTTTCTCTTCCCTGCCCGATTTTATTTCCTTCATAAGCATACCATGCGCCGCTTTTATTAATAATTCCATTTTCAGCTGCCAAATCCAGGATATCACCCACTGCGGAGATTCCTTCCCCAAACATAATATCGAACTCTGCCTCCTTAAACGGAGGGGCAACCTTATTCTTCACCACCTTAACCCGGGTTCTGTTGCCAATCACTTCCCCGCTCTGCTTCAACGACTCTATCCTTCTCACATCCAGACGCACAGAAGAATAAAACTTAAGTGCACGCCCTCCGGTAGTAGTTTCCGGGTTTCCAAACATCACCCCTACTTTTTCACGAAGCTGGTTAATAAATACTACTGTACAGTTGGACTTGCTGATAATGGCCGTAAGCTTACGAAGTGCCTGCGACATCAGACGCGCATGAAGGCCTACATGGCTATCACCCATATCCCCGTCAATTTCCGCTTTCGGAACAAGGGCGGCCACCGAGTCCACCACCACGATGTCGATTGCCCCGGAACGCACCATTGTCTCCGTAATCTCCAAAGCCTGTTCCCCATTATCCGGCTGGGATATGTATAAATTGTCCACATCCACCCCTATGTTCTTCGCATATACCGGATCAAGCGCATGCTCTGCATCAATAAATCCTGCAATACCTCCCCTTTTCTGCACCTCCGCAATCATATGCAGCGTAACGGTTGTCTTACCACTAGACTCCGGTCCATAAATCTCGACAATTCTTCCTTTCGGAATTCCACCCAGTCCAAGGGCCAAATCCAGGCTCAGCGAACCTGTAGGTATTGTCTCCACATTCATCTGGGCACTGGGATCTCCCAATTTCATAACGGCGCCCTTTCCATACTGCTTCTCTATCTGTACCAACGCCGCATCCAATGCTTTTAACTTTTCTTCTCTTTCCATGTTCAATTCTCCTATTCTTTTATCATCCTAAACTATGGCAGCCATCCTTTGGATATCTTCGCTCCTATAAGAATCCAACTGCCACACACTTATACAAAGTCCGAGAACATTTGTTCTTTCTTATATTAAAACAAATGTTCGGCTCTGTCAACTGTTTTCTATAAATACAATATTATCACATTATAAGTCCTATAAACATCCCTCGCATATTTATTTAACCACTTTTATGAAAATCTGGCGATATGCCTAAATAGAATATAGATACCATTTCCCTACGAATATTACCTTTTTACTATACCATACCCACAGAAAAATAACAAGCGCACAATCAAATTTCATCCTATTAACGTAACAGTTCAGCCTTTCGGCTGAACTGTTACTATTAACCGTTAACGAAAGACGCAGCAGTTTGGGCAGGCCGGCGACTGTCCATAACTCGCGCCGGCAGCTACACCGCCCTTAAAAATTAATTTTCCCAGTCATGCCTGGCGTGAATTCAGGGATTGATATGCCCTCAATACCTCTGCAAAAATTTCTCATAGTCCTTATATGTAACCGTCACATAATATTCACCCATATTCAGTCCAATTTCCATACCCATAGGCGTGTAGAACATAATGGAGGTTCCTTCCTCTGAAAGGTAAGAAGCGATTTCCTGGTCGGACATATACTCCAAATCTTCCACCATTCCATTCTGCTGTTTGCATCTTTTTCTAAAATCAACAGCAAACTCATCATCTATTTTCATAATGCTCTTATTGTCCAGAACTACCCCATTTTCCACATCTATATTCAAACAATACAGTCCATAATCCGTCCAGTAGTCCGTATATACCATCTCGGCGAAGACTACACTCATCACTTCATCATCCATATATGTCACATAGCCTTCGGAATATACCATAAAGCTTTCGTCCGGCATCATGTATTTGGAATATTCTTCATAGTATTTTTCGAAGTATTCCGCTTCATCATCAATTATATCATTAATTGCATCTAAATTAGGGATAGTTCCCAAAATCACAGGATAATCCACTGCAATCATTACACTATCATTATTTCCTTCATATTCATAGTTCTCCCATGCTATGGAATAGTCCAAATCCTCCCTGATAGCGTCCGTAACTTCGCCATAATAATCCCCCTCATCATACGGCTCTGGATTGTCTCCATACCACCCGCCATCGTCTCCCCAGGATGGCTTCTGCCCTTCATAATAATAGTTCCCCGCACCTTCCGTTGCCCCACCGGGCTGTATCCCCTGATAGGAAGAAATCTTTACCAGACACAATATGACTGCTAAAAAAGCAACTGTGAGGGCTGCCATTGCCACAATGACCATAATAACCACTGCCACAATGGTCATAATAACCACTGCTGAATGCCCCTGCCTTCCCCTGTTTGGGCAATTTGTGCATTTGTGAGACCCGCGCCCTCCACCATTATTGCAGTTGTATTGGGCCGGAATTCCGCATCCCTGATAACCGCCAGGCTCCTTAGGCTTTGCATACCCTTGGTAAGCCCCAGCCTTCTGACTCCCAGTATAACCTTGATAACCTCCGGTCTCCTGATGCCCCGTATAGCCCTGGTAAATTCCGGACTCTTGACTCCCTGCATAGCCCTGCGAATCCCCGGTTTCCTGATACCTTCCAGTCTCCGGATGTCCCTGCCCGGATATCTGGTAAGCCTCCTGCTCCTTAGTTCCAAGCTGTGTAAAATTCTGCCGTTCTTCCCATGATTTCTCCTGTTCTCCCATAGAATCCGGCCCTTTAAAAGCTGTCTTCTCCTGATTTTTCTGCGGGAGAGTAGCATAATTAAAGAAATACCCTCCATCCGATTCCGGGCTCTGTTCCTGCTTTTTTTCTTCCAATACCGACCCGCTGAAAATTCCACCTGCAAATTTTATCTCATCATCCAGACCCGGCCTATCCATAGCAATACCCCTCTCTTTCCCCCAAACATACTTCTGACCTACAAGGTATCTATTTCCTGTCAAACACTATCTCGCTATAATACTCCAATATGCATTGGCGCATGAGTATCAGTGCGGAAGAAACTGTTGTTTCCCGTATTTTCGCCCGATTCCCCTTAAAGTTATATTTCCTTACCTTCATTTTTCCGCATACACTGCATGCAATATATACAAGGCCTACCGGTTTTTCATCCGTTCCCCCGTCCGGCCCTGCAATTCCGGTCACTGATACTGTTACCTCCGCTTTCGAAATTGCCGCGGCCCCTTTAGCCATTTCTTTGGCAACTTCCTCGCTGACTGCCCCTTTTTTCTCCAACAGCCCTTTTTTTATTCCCAATATCCTTCTTTTCGCTTTATTTGAATAGGTAATATAACCGGATTTGTAAACATCGGACACTCCCGGAACATTAATCAGCCTGGCCGCCAGCATCCCTCCGGTACATGATTCCACTGTACTGACAGACAGTTTGTTGGCAGCAAGCAAATCCACCACCGCTTTCTCCAGCGTAATATCCGTATTTGTTGTATAAACATAAGGGCCAAAACGGTTCTTCAATTCCTTTACCACTGGTTTTACCAGTTTCCTGGCTTCTTTTTCATCCGCCGCCTTTGCCGTCACGCGCAGATGAACCTCACAATTTTTCGCATAAGTTGCGATAGTCGGGTTCGTCTGCTTATCAATCATATCCTTTATCATAGTTTCCGCTTTGCTTTCCCCAATGCCGCATATTTTCACGGTCTGAGAAAAAATCACCCCTAATCCGCTCCCTGAAAGGTATGGTATCATGCTGTTTTCGAACATAGGAATCATTTCATTGGGAGGCCCCGGCAGGAGAAGCACCCTTTTTTCCCCATCCTCTATAATCACACCCGGTGCCGTACCATTTTCATTGTCCACAACAATAGCATCTTCCGGCATCATCGCCTGCTTCCAGTTATTTTCTGTCAATTCCAAATTACGGCTTACAAAGTATTCCGCAATCCTTCTTTTGGATGGTTCATGCATAAAAAGTTTCCTGCCAAGCACCTTTGCAGCTACTTCCTTTGTCAGGTCATCTTCCGTAGGCCCCAGCCCGCCGGACAAAATCACGATATCTGAACGCTCCAGCGCTGTTTTTAAAACCATAGACAATCTTTCTTCATTATCCCCCACCACGCTCTGGAAAAAACAGGACAGCCCTAAATCCGCGCATTTCTCCGACAGATAAGCGGCATTGGTATTTACGATGTTTCCAAGCAAAAGTTCAGTTCCAACCGAAATTAATTCTACTGTCATAATCGTCCTCTCATCCTTTTTGTTATTGCTTTGCAGCTGTTTGAATATTCTCCAATCCTTTATTTTGTCTCTTTCATAACCTCTTTATTTTTAAACAGGTAATCCATCAGCGAAATTACTGTCAACAGCAATGCAATCCACATAACGATATCCGTGAACAAATGCAGCGGCTCCAAATTAGCAATCATTAAACAAATCATAATCATCTGGAAAGTAGTTTTAAATTTCCCCCAATAGCTCGCCGCAATCACTACGCCATTATCCGATGCAATCAGCCGGAATCCGCTGATAATAAACTCCCTCGCAATAATCACAATAACCATCCAGGAAGGAATCCTCCCCAACTCCACAAGACAAATCAGAGCGGAGCAGACCAACAGCTTATCCGCCAGCGGGTCCATAAATTTGCCGAAATTCGTCACCAGGTTATATTTTCTGGCAATATGCCCATCCAGTAAATCCGTCAGGCTGGCCACAATAAATAAGGCCAAGGCAATCCATTTATCCTCTGGCCCTATGATAGGCACCAGCATAAACAAAACAAAAAACGGAATCATAATTACTCTCAAAATCGTCAATTTATTCGGTAGATTCATCACACAACTCTCCTATCAAATCATATTCATAAGACCCGGTAATCCGGACATCTACAAACTCCCCGGTAATCAGCTGTCTGTCCGTACTGATAAAAAGATAGCCATCTACGTTGGGGGCATCCTTATAAGTCCTGGCCACATAAGCATCTTCGTCTGCCACCTTGCCTTCTATCATTGCCGTCAGCTTTCTCCCTACCATTCTTTCGGCCGCTTCATAGGCGATTTCCTGCTGCAGTTCCATTACAGCATTTCTTCTTTCCTCTTTTATATCTTCTTCCAGCTGGTCAGGCATTGCTGCTGCAGGCGTATCTTCTTCCATAGAATATGTAAATACCCCAAGGCGATCGAATTCCATTTCATCCACAAAGTCCATCAGATTCTCAAAATCTTCTTCCGTCTCCCCGGGGAATCCCGTGATTAACGTTGTCCTCAGACAGATATCGGGGATATTCTCCCTTAGCTTTTCCACAATCCTACGGATTTCACCGCTGTCCGTGCGCCTTCCCATCCGTTTCAGTATCCTGTCGGAGCCATGCTGCACCGGTATATCCAGATAATGGCAGATTTTGCTTTCTCTCTTCATAACCTGAATCAATTCATCCGTAATCTCCTCCGGATAGCAGTATAGAATCCGAATCCAACGTAGCTTTTTGATGCCGCACAGCCTTTCTAGAAGGGCCGGCAGCATTTTCTCCCCATACAAATCCTTGCCGTACAGGGTAGTTTCCTGCGCTACCAGAATCAACTCTTTTGCACCTTCCTGCACTAAGACTTCGGCTTCCGCCACCAGTTCCTCCATCGGAATGCTTCTATAAGGCCCCCTCACTTTCGGGATCACACAATAAGTACAATTTTTATCGCACCCTTCCGCAATCTTTAAATATGCAAAATGGCCGCCGGTAGTCATTATCCTTTTCCGGTTGCCTGCCGGCTTCCTGTCCAAAGGTTCAAAATATTTCCCTGCATCTGCCGCGTTTGCATTTAAAGCATCCTCTATGGCCGATGCTATTTTATCGATGGCCGCAGTGCCGATGATGGCATCCACCTCCTCGATTTCCTTCTGTATTTCCTCCTGATAGCGCTGTGCTAGGCATCCGGTTACAATAAGCGCTTTTATCTGCCCTGCCTTTTTTAATTCGGCTATTTCCAAAATGGTATTGATGCTTTCCTCTTTCGCATCATTAATAAAGCAACAAGTATTTATCACCGCAATATCTGCTTGCGTTTCATCATCGGTAAAAGTATAACCCTCCTTCGCCAGAAGTCCCAGCATCACCTCCGAATCCACCAGGTTCTTGTCACATCCCAAGGATACCAATAATATTTTCATTCCTTCTATTGCCCTTCCTCCTGCTTTTCATCCTAGAAAAGAATATGCCCGCAAATCATACGGGCACATGAAGCCTCAACAGTCTTCAGGCTGCCCCTCCGCTGTTGCTTCTGTATTTGTTTCTGTCACTTCTTCTGTTCCTTTTTCTTCACTTACTTCCGCTGCCGTCTCTCCTTCTGTTTCTGTTGTTGCTTCCGCGGCCTTTTCCGCCTTCAATTTTTCTTCTTCTGCAGCCTTTTCTGCCTTTATCCTATTTTCTTCCGCTTTCTTTGCGGCCTCTTCCTCACTTAAAATCTTTATCATTCCCTGATTCAGTTCCTCCACTGCAACCGACAGCGGCTTTTTGCCTCTTGAATCCACCATCGGATCTTCCCCTGAGATAATCTGCCTTGCCCTTTTTGATGTAGCCATTACTATAGAATATCTGCTGTTTACTACCGGCGCTTCCCCCGGTTCAACCTCACTGTTTACTACCTTCATTAAATCTGAATACGATGGATGTAACATTATTTTTCTCCTTTCACCAGAACATTCAGTTCCTGTCGCATATTTTCTATAAATTCTTCATTCCTGCCTACGGATCTATGTGCCGTACGGATAATAGAATGGAGTTCCTGCGTACACACTTCCAAATCATCATTAATCACAATATAATCATAATTCTCAATTCCCTGTGCCTCAACGACAGCGCGGCACAGCCGCTTTGCCACCACGTCGGCGGATTCCGTTCCCCTTCCTGTCAGCCGGTTTTCCAATTCCTTTGCGGAAGGGGGCATAACAAAGAGCAACAGCGCCTCCGGAAATTTTTCCTTTACTTTTAAGGCCCCCTGTATTTCTATTTCCAGCAATACATCCTTCCCCATTGCCATCTGGCTCTCCACATATTCCCTGGGGGTACCATAATAGTTATCGCAATAGCAGGCATATTCCACTAATCCGTCCTGCTGTACTTTTTCTTCAAATATTTCTTTCGATACAAAGAAATACTCTCTTCCATTCTCTTCCCCTTCCCTGGGAAGCCGTGTAGTCATTGAAATAGACAATGCATAATTATCATATTGATTAAGCAGGTTTTTCATCAGGGTGCCCTTCCCTGCTCCCGAAAACCCTGAAACAACTGCTAAAACACCTCTACGCTTCATTTATCTCTCCGCTTTCTGCCTGTGCCCTGTTTGCAATGGTTTCCGGCAAAAGAGCCGACAGCACTAACTGCCTGTTCTCCATAACCAGCACCGACTTTGTCTTCCTTCCCTGCGTGGCATCTATAGCCATCCCTGACTCCTTGGCATGCTGCACCATCCTTTTTACCGGCGCCGAATCGGGGCTGACAATAGCCACTATTTTTTCCGTATTTATAATATTTCCAAAACCTATATGGAGCAATGTATTCATTGGATACCTTTCCGCCTTATCTTTAAAAGATATTTATCCTGCCGCTATTCAATATTCTGTATCTGTTCGCGCACTTTTTCAATTTCCGTTTTCAATTCAATCGCACGGTTGGAAATTTCCAGATTATTTGTTTTGGAAAGAATCGTATTCGCTTCCCTGTTCATCTCCTGTGCAATAAAATCCAATTTTCTCCCAATGCTTCCGCCTTCTACCAGCGTCTGTTTCGTTGTTTCAATATGGCTCCTTAACCGAACCAGTTCCTCATCCACACAAATCTTGTCCGCAAAAAGAGTTACTTCCATCAACAGCCGGCTTTCTTCCACCTTGGTATCTTCCAGAAGTTCATAAACCCTTTCCCGCAGTTTCTTCTTGTATTCTTCCACTAATTGGGGGGAACGTTCTTCAATGAAGTCCAGGTGAACCAGCATCCCATCCAGCTTGGCAATCAAGTCCGTTTTGAGGGCTTCCCCTTCCTTTATCCTCGTTTCCACGAACTTCTCCGCCGCGCCCTGTACCGCACCGCAAAGTACTTTCCAGATTTCTTCCTCATCCGCCGGCTGTTCTTCCATTGTCAGCACTTCCGGAAAACGGGATAATGTAGAAACCCTGATATCATTATCCAGTCCAAAATCCCTTGCCATCTGCTTTAAATAATGTACGTATTCAGCAGCTACTTCTTTATTGTATTTTACGCATACATTGGATTCCGTAAAATCTTCATAGGTAATAAATACGTCCACTTTCCCCCGCTGCATATACTTTTTTAATTCCGTACGGATGGCCGCTTCGAAAAAGCTGAGTTTTTTGGGCATTTTGATATTTACATCCAAATACCGGTGGTTTACCGATTTGATTTCAGCTGTAACCTTACGTTCTGTCTCTGACACTTCACTCCTGCCAAAACCCGTCATACTTTTTATCATTATCTTCTGCTTTCTCCAATTCAATGCTCTTGCGTATTTCATATTATTATAGAATACCTCTTCCATTGAGTCAAGGATTGATTCCCGCAAATTGTGGAAATCGGTAACAGTTTGGCCCGGGGCTTTGCATTTGCCCCAAAGTTCCGGGCCAAACTGTTACCGAAATCGTTGTGCCAAACCTTTATTATAAAACGTAAATATTTGATATCCATCATTGAAAAAGGGGATAAAATATTGTAGAATCAATACGTTATTGATATAATCAGAAACCCGATATCCGCCCGGCTCGCTGCCGCGGGAATAAATATGACAGCACAGAAATGAGGTTGACTATGGCATTTGACGGTGTAACCATTGCAGGAATTGTAAAAGAATTGAATGAAACTGTTTTAGGCGGCAGGATTTATAAAATCGCCCAGCCCGAAAGCGATGAACTACTGCTTACGATTAAGATAAACGGCGGTCAAAGGCGGTTATTTATTTCCGCCGGCGCTTCCCTGCCCTTGATTTATCTAACCGAAACTAACAAGCCAAGCCCCCTGACGGCCCCTGGCTTCTGTATGCTGCTTAGAAAGCATATCCAAAACGGGCGGATTACCCGGATTAGCCAGCCTGGCTTGGAAAGGATTGTCAGGATAGAAATAGAGCATTTGAACGAATTGGGGGATTTGTGCATCAAGAATATAATCGTAGAGATTATGGGCAAGCACAGCAATATTATCTTTACCGATGACAAAGATATGATAATTGACAGCATCAAGCATATTTCCGGGATGGTCAGCAGTGTCCGGGAAGTCCTGCCGGGCCGCAGCTATTTTATTCCGGAGACGCAAAAAAAGTTAAATCCTCTGGATACGGATAAGGAACAGTTTATGCAAAGTATCCGTTCCGGCAGCCAGCCCCTTTATAAAGTTCTTTATGGCTCCTATACCGGGTTTTCCCCGGTATTTGCCCAGGAACTTTGTTACCGGGCGGGCCTCGACGGGGATTATCCCGCATCCGCCCTTTCCCAAGAAGGCGTGGAGAAATTATCCCATGTTTTCTCCAGTGCGGTTACCCACATCCGTTCCGGCAATTTCACACCTAATATTGCCTACGAACATGGTTCCCCGGCTGAATTTTCCGTTCTTCCTCTCACTATGTACAATCAGGGGAACAGGCAGGACTGCAATTCCGTCAGCGCCATGTTAGAGCAATATTATGCCCAGAAGAATGCACTTACCCGCATCCGTCAGAAATCTGCCGACTTGCGGAGAATCGTCCAGACCGCCTTGGAGCGGAATGTGAAAAAATACGATTTGCAGCTGCGGCAAATCAAGGATACCGAAAAACGGGATAAATACCGGATTTACGGCGAACTGCTGAATACCTACGGTTACCAGGCCGCACAGGGGGATAAATCCATAACGGTAAGAAACTATTATACGGATGAAGATATCTCCATCCCTCTTGACCCCACCCTGCCGCCTTTGGAAAACGCGAAAAAATATTTTGAAAAATACAATAAAATGAAGCGCACCTATGAGGCCTTATCCAAACTGACCCTGGAAGTCAAAGAGGAAATTGAACATTTGGAATCTATCGGCACCGCCCTTGATATCGCCGCCGGCGAAGAGGATTTGGTGCAAATCAGGGAGGAACTTGTGGAAAGCGGCTATATCCGCCGGAAAGGCAGCGATAAAAAGGTAAAAATCACCAGCCGGCCCTTCCACTATATCAGCAGCGATGGTTATCACATGTATGTAGGGAAGAATAATTACCAGAATGACGAACTGACTTTCCGCTTTGCTGCCGGCAATGACTGGTGGTTTCATGCCAAAAGTTTCCCCGGCTCCCATGTGATTGTAAAGGCAGGCAAAGAGGAACTGCCTGACCGGACCTTTGAGGAAGCGGCAAAGCTGGCGGCCTATTACTCCAAGGCGAGGAATCAGGATAAGGTGGAAATTGACTATACGGAAAAGAAGAATGTGAAAAAGCCAAACGGAGGGAAACCTGGGTTTGTTGTTTATTATACCAATTATTCTATGGTGATGGATTCCGATATCAGCGGATTAGTTTTGGTAAAAGAGTAAAATTTTTAAGGAGTCTTTTAATCAATGTCTGTGCAAACAAATGAACATATTTTAAAAAAAGGGGTTTCTATTCAAAAGCTAACGAAAGAAACTTTAATTGATATTTATTCCACCCACTCCGTGCGGCATTTTCCGGCAAATGAAAGAAAGCCCATATCTTCTATCGAACGAATGATAGGCGAAGGTGTATATACCGGTTATGGGCTTTATTCTCCCGGGTCGGGGGATGACAGTTGTCGGAAGGGGTCTTCTTTGCTGTTGTCCGATATGCAGCTGCTCGGGTATGCCTTCTTTACAGTTCCCTCCGGACAGCAGATTTGCCTTTTGGACTATTTTGCCATTATGGAAGATTACCGCAGTCTCGGCCTGGGTTCTCTTTTCCTACAGCATATGAAAGCTTCCGCCGCCCCCTATCAAGGTTTTCTCATTGAATCCGAAGACCCTGATCATGCCAATGGGGAATCCGAATTATCCATCCGGCGTAAACGTCTGGACTTCTATGGGAAAAACGGGGCACTTCCCACAGGGATAAAAGCAACCGTTTTTGGCGTTCCATACCGCCTGCTTTTCTTTCCCTTGCAGGATGCCCATCTCCCGGACGTGGAAACATTATGCCAACATTTTTCGAATATATACCAACGGATGGTAAGCCCCCATCATTACGAAGCCAACGTCCATATTTACACCCATTCCGGCACGTATGTTTGTAAACGATAGAATTTCTTCTGAAACCTGGCAGGGAAGAGCCATCTTCCCCTGCCCGTGCGCCGGGCATCCGTCAGCTTGCTGACACATTCCATTTGGACGTCTGTGTGCAATAAAAATTGTCTTCGCCGCTTCATGAAGAGCCTTCGGTTCTTCGTCAATTTATGTCTGCCTGGCGACGGACTTTCCTATAAGGCAAAGAAAAGAAGCGGCATCCATATCGTTATAGGATGTACCGCTTCTTTTAAATTACAAAACCTCTCAGACTACACCATTATCATTTCTTCTTACAGTGTTCCGCTTTTGAACAGAGATTTTACATGGTCAATTTCCTCCTGTGTCGCTTTTGCCGCCGGCACATAGTAGGATTTCTCCCTCGCAATCTGATACAGTTCTTCCTGGGACTGTTCACAGGCATTGCGGAACTGTTTCAAAGTCTGCTTCAATTCCTTGTTTTCCGTCTGGGCAATCATTCCGCCATAACGCACCAGTTCCCCGTTTATTCCCGCTAAAGTATCCGCTACCATCGTTTTTTCCTGCATTTTTCATCCTCATTTCTGCACGGCTTTTTGTGCATAAAAGAGCTTGTGGATGCCGTGCAGACACAAACTCCCGATTGAAATTTTCCAGTTTCCGGACATACCTCTACTGCAAAAATTTCATTAACTGCTGCTTGTTGTCCATTGCCGATCTTGCGCCTTTTTCAAAAAACTGCTTTACACTTGCATCCGATGCGCATTCTGCATATTCTTTCATTTTGCAGTGAGTAGTATCGTATCCGCCAATCAGATGACGCAAGTTCTGTAAATCTAATTCTGATAAACTAGCCATTTTTGTCCCCATTTCTGCACGGCTTTTTGTGCATGATAGAGTTTGCGGATGCCGTGCGGACACAAACTCTGGATTGAAAATTAAAAATTTTCAATCTCTTACTTTCCTAAAAATATTAGTTGCACTTTTATTATTTCCTCAAGGACTTTTTTTATTCTCTCCCTTTCCGCTACAGAATCCCAATATGTTCCAATAAAATTTTGAATCCAAGACAAATTAAAATGATGCCGCCGGCCAGTTCTGCTTTTGCCTTATATTTCGTTCCGAAAGCATTTCCCACTTTCACCCCGGCTATGGAAAAAACAAAGGTTACCACGCCAATAAAAACCGCCGCCCCCCAAATATCCACCGACAAAAAAGCGAAAGTAATCCCTACCGCCAAAGCATCGATGCTGGTAGCCACCGCAAGTACGAGCATTTCCTTTAGCCCTAACGAACCATCCTGAACATCTTCTTCCTTGCTGCAGGCTTCTTTTATCATATTAATCCCAATCAATCCCAACAAAACAAATGCAATCCAATGGTCGATGGAGGTAATACTTTCTTTAAACTGCACTCCCAGTAGATACCCGGCCATTGGCATCATAGCCTGGAAGCCTCCAAACCACAGCCCCACAATTGCTGCCTTTTTCCATGTGATTTCTTTCATTGCCAAACCTTTGCATATAGCTACTGCGAACGCGTCCATAGACAGCCCTGCCGCCAAAGTTAAAATTGTTAAAAAATTCATCCCTTCCTCGTTTCCGCACCAGTTCCGTGCAATATTTTATGTCAGTCACAAAAACTCATAGACGATGGTATCAAAACCAGTAACAGTTCAGCCCAGGACTTTGCACTTGCTGCAAAGTCCGTACGAGCACGTCAATTTAGCCAAGAAAGAATCTGCCCCTCGCCGAAGGCGATTTGGAATGGGCAGATTCCGTAACAGGGAAGCCGAAGGCTGAACTGTTACAAAAAGTCCTGTATATAATGCGATTACCAGTTGTGTTAAGGAAGGCAATTGGGTATAATGAAAAAAGTTTGTATATGAGGGATGTATATATAGAGAGGCAATGGGGCAACTGAAATCATGGAAAAATGGGAGAAACAAAATGAAGAAGGTAGCGGCGGTTATCTGTAATTATAATAAGAAGGATTATGTGACGGAGTGCATCCAGAGCGTGACGGAGTCGGTTTTCCGGGATTTTGATATTATTGTTGTGGACAACGCTTCTACGGACGGCTCCCCGGAATGTATCCGGGCACGGTTTGGAGAGCAGGTGAAGCTGCTGGAGAATGGGGAGAACCTGGGGGGGAGCGGCGGATTTAACCGTGGAATACGCCATGCGCTGGAACAGGGATACGAATATATCTGGTGCCTGGATAATGATGTGTTGGTAGATGAGAATGCGGTGGGGGAATTGTATGCCTTCCTGGAGGGGCATCCTGAGGCCGGCATGGCGGGCTCCAAGGTGTATCATATGGAAAATCCGGATTATGTGCAGCAGTTCGGGATTGATATCGTCTGGGAAGAGTATTGCTGCGAAGCGAAATATTCCGGGCTAAGGGAGGACGGCTCCATGCCGGAAGTGGTTTATTCGGATGCGGTGGCGGCCTGCTCCGTGTTGGTGAGGGCGTCTTTAATCCGGGAGATTGGACCGCTGCCGGAAGAGAATTTCCTTTACTGGGACGATACGGAGTGGGGAATCCGGTGTAATCTGGCAGGCTTTAAAGTGGCATCCGTGGGCAGCTCCAAGATACTGCATTCCATGGGGGCGAAAAAGGAGAGCGTCAACACCTTTCCGCTCTATTATGCATGGCGTAACTGGATTCGCTTTTTTATGAAATATACCCCGAAAGAGAAGAGGGAAGACATGTGTACGGCTTTCCTGGAGGGAATTTTCGATGTGGTGTACAATGACTTATACCTGGGGGAGGAGAACAGGGCGAAGACGGTGATGTATGCCTATGACGATGCGGTCCACGGCAGGATGGGGAAAGCGGAAGAGGATAAGATATTCCCGGTGGTGCATTCGGATGAAAAACTGTTAGGGCTGCTTAAGGGAAAAAGAAATGTAAAAATATATGCCAATGGGCAGGAGGGGCAGGCGGAGGAATTTGCGGAGAGGATAAGGAAGCTTGGGGAAAGGACGGGAAATTGTTTTTCGCCGGAGATATTGGAGGGGAAGGCCTTTCAGGCAGGGGATTCCTTTACGATGACCGAAGATATTTTTTCCCTGGACGATTTGGCGCTGCATACCTGGTATGTGGATGGCGAGGGGCGGATTCTGGCCTCGGAAGAAGATTTATTTTTGGTGATTAACAGGGAATATAGCAGGAAAATGTTTATTTTTAGCCAAAAGGGGCTGTTTTTGTCTTATACGGATAAAATTTTTTTATAAATTTTTAATTTTCCGTTTATTGCTATCCTATAAGGAAAGCATTACGATAATAATTACCTTAATACAATCGTTTGAAAATGTCTGCTAAAGGGGTGTTATCGTGTTCGGTTATGTGATAGTCAATAAGGGAGATATGAAATTCAAGGAATTTGATATTTACCACGCATATTATTGCGGCTTATGCCGGAAACTGAAGGAGAAGTACGGGCTGGCGGGGCAGTTGACATTATCTTATGATATGACATTTGTAATATTGCTGCTGACGGGTCTTTATGAGCCGGAAGAAATAACGGGAAGCTGTAAATGCGCGGCCCATCCTTTTGAGAAGCATAAGATTAAAATGAATGAATATACGGAATATGCGGCAGATATGAATCTGCTGCTTTCCTATTATAAATGTATGGATGACTGGAAGGATGACAGGAAGTACAGACAGAAAGCATATGCAGGCCTCTTATCAAAGGGATATGGGAGGCTGGAAGGCATCTACGGGAAGAAAATACGGAAAATCGAAAAGCTGATGGGGGAACTTGGGAAGGAAGAGAAAGCGGGATGCCGGGATGTGGACAAAATGGCCCGGTTATTTGGAAAAGTAATGGCGGAGATTCTTGTCTGCAAAGAAGATGTCTGGAAAGAGAACCTTTACCGTATGGGGCTGTATTTGGGGAAATTTATTTATTTGTGCGATGCATATGAAGATATAGGGAAAGACTTAAAGACAGGCAGCTACAATCCGCTGAAAGAAATATATGAAACGCCGGATTTTGAGGAACAGTGCAAGAGCATTTTAACATTGCTGATGGCGGAATGCTCCAAGGAATTTGAAAAGCTGCCTATTTTGGAAAATATAGAAATTTTGCGGAATATCATATATTCCGGCGTGTGGTACCGTTACGAGAAAGTAAGGGCCGAGCGGGAATCTGCAGAAAAGGAACAGGCGAAGGAAAATGAACAATCCGTATGAAGTCTTGGGGGTATCGAGGGATGCTTCCGAGGATGAAATCAAAAAAGCATACAGGGCGCTGAGCAGGAAATACCATCCGGATGCCAATGTAAATAATCCCAATAAAGCGCAGGCGGAAGAAAAGTTTAAGCAAATTCAGGAAGCGTACCAGCAAATTGTGAAAGAACGGACGGAGGGGTTTGGAAATACAGGCTATGGAAACTCCGGCTATGGAAATACCGGATACGGAAGGGGTACAGGTTACGGGAATGCCGGATATGGGCAGGGCGAAGGCGGCGGGTATGGCGGCTTTGGAGGTTTTGGCAGTTTCGGAGGCTTTGGCGGATTCGGAAGTTTCGGCGGTTTTGGCAGCAATACCGGTTATGAGGAAGACGGGCATTTAAGGGCGGCAGGAAATTACGTAAGGAACGGATATTATAAAGAAGCGCGGAATGTGCTGGATGATATGGACGATAGGGGAGCCAGGTGGTTTTATTACAGTGCCCTGGCCCATGCGGGGCTGGGGAATACGGTGGCGGCTATGGAGCACGCCAAACGGGCAGCCTCAATGGAGCCAGGGAATATGGATTACCGGAATCTGGTGTACCGGTTCGAAAACGGCGGAACCCAGTACAGGCAGAGGCAATACGCTTACGGGAATCCCTATGCCGGCAGCGGGAATGTATGTATGAAAATATGCATTGCCAATTTAATCTGCAATTTTTGCTGCGGAGGCGGCGGATTGTGCTGCGGCGGCGTTCCTTATGGGAGATTCTAAAATGTCAGGTCGATGAACACCCGCAAAACTGCCGGTCTCCGTGGGCAATGGGCGAGGCCGAATATGCTGCGGCTGCTGCGGAGACTCTTACTTGCACTGCCACCGCCCGGAAGCGCCGCATGGGAGGACGAGTCCGCTTTCCGTGACGGGAAGGCCGATTTCATCCGCCGCAACATGGCCGCCGAAGGCAGGAACGATGGCAGTATTTATCATATAGGACAATACGGCGGGCTGCAGCCCGGTGGTATAGGAATTCACCAAGTAGAAGAGGGCATCCCTGGAGAGGATCTTTGCGGTCAGTTCAATAAAAGGGAAGATGCTTTCTTCTATTTTCCATATTTCCCCTTTAGGTCCTCTGCCATAGGAAGGCGGGTCCATAATAATGGCATCATAAGTATTGCCCCGGCGGATTTCCCGCTCCACGAATTTCACGCAGTCATCCACCAGCCATCGGATGGGGGCATCCCCAAGGCCGGAGGCGATGGCATTTTCCTTTGCCCAGGTGACCATGCCTTTGGAAGCGTCCACATGGGTGACGCTGGCGCCGGCTTTGGCAGCGGCCAGGGTGGCACCGCCGGTATAAGCGAATAAGTTCAGGACTTTTACGGGTTTCCCGGAGCCGCGAATCAGGGCGGCAAACCAATCCCAATTGGCGGCTTGTTCCGGGAAAAGCCCGGTATGCTTAAAGCTGAAAGGTTTCAGACGGAAAGTGAGTTCCCGGTAGTGGATGCTCCATTCGTCCGGCAGATTAAAAAATTCCCATTCGCCGCCGCCTTTGGAACTGCGGTGATAATGTCCGTTCTTTTTTTTCCATCCCGGATTTTTCTTCGGCGTATTCCATATGACCTGGGGGTCGGGGCGTACTAAAAGATATTTTCCCCACCGCTCCAGCTTCTCCCCGCAGGAAGTGTCTAAAACTTCATAATCTTTCCAGTTATTGGCTGTCCACATTTTGCTTATTCTCCTTTTATTGTTTCAATAGTATATTGTTATTAGCCAGAAATCATTATATCATATGTCACCAATTTCCGGCAGGAAATTGATGACCTGCTTGCGCATC
>BLLT01000061.1 GCA_011958945.1 Lachnospiraceae bacterium
GCAAGCAAGCAAGCAAGGCGGAACTATAACTTTATAGCACCGCAGTTTTGTCATGCCCAATTTTATACCGTCAAAAATGGCGCTCTTATGCTCGCAGGAAACTGTGTGGCGGGGAGCGTTTTTTGTTTTTAAGGCAATAAAAGGTGAGTTGGGGTGAAAAATAAGAGAGAGATTTTCGGCCTTTTTTTAATTTGTGCTGTTATGGTTTCATTGGGGGTGGCATATAACCCAGAGGAAGATTTAGATTATCTGCCTTTTTTGGTAGTTATGGCTTTTGTGACGTTGATGTTCTTCATTATGAAGATTAGCCAGTCCAACTTGAAAAAGCAATATAAAACAATTTTGTTTTTCTTTGTTTCACTGGTGGAAATGCTGTGGCTTGGATGGGTGGGCATAACATTAAATGGGTGGTTTACTCTGGGTTTTATGGGTACGGTCTGTGTCGCATGGTTTTTAATCAATCTCGTTTACGTTTATTTACACCAACGGCGAGTGGTATCAAGGTGGAACATAGCTTATACAGCTTGGAAATCTGGGGGTAGCGCAGAGGACTATATGAAAGAGATGGAACAGTGTGAGGCAGAGATAAAAAACGATACTGGCATTATGCTTGTATACGGTGGTATTCCCCTAAATGATTATATTTTGGTACATAAAATCTACTTGCTGAAAGAAATGCGACGGAATCAGGAGTGTCTTGCCCTGCTGAAAGGTATTCAGCCAAAAATCAAAAATCCGGAAGTACAGAAAGCCCTTTCGGAAGTAGAAGCAGAAATAACAAAGACGGAGGCTGAACTACATGGATAAAATAGGACAGCTCTTAGAGAGAGGCTTTTGGGGTGGGATTGTAATTGCAGCTACGTTTGTGGGCTTTGCTGTTTTTCTTTATCTGGTTTATCGGTTGATAAAATTCTTACAACCCAAAACGGTACGACAGGAAGAACAGTGGGTTTATTCTCACCCTTTTTATAAGGTTTCTGGGCGTGGCCGGGTTGCTTATCTCATACTTTGCCTGGAAGAAGTCTTGCTGTTTTATGGGCAAGATTTTTCTGCCTGGGAACGGATATTGCGGGAACTATGGTCAATTACGAATGGTTCAGAAGGGGATTGGATTGGAACCTGGTTAGATTCTGTTTTGGAATTGCTGCCCAGCCAGATACTGGCAAACAAAACAGACCAGTTATCCTCGGATGATAAGAGAGAAATTCCAAACCTTTATGCCCAGTCTGGCCTAGTGATGATCCTTGTGAATACATTGATGGAAAACGCTTATACAATGGTCTGCGAATGGTCGCCTGATATAGTGGCTCATGACCCAGACGCACTTCATTACATAGACAAAGCAGAGGAAATGCTGAAAAAATTCGGTGTGCCACTTCCAGCGAATGAGGCTGTTCAATTTCTTGCATCTCAAAAGGACAGTTCTCTTGGGAGGTCTTTTGAGGGGTTGCGTCTTTCGTATTTGTCAAAAAACTGTAAGTAATAGTGAAAGGCTGTAAATATGAAAAAATGTACAATAGGACTGTTTTCAAAAATCATTACATTTTTGGTCTTTGTGGTTTTCTTCATTCCGCTGACGGGTATTGCCTTTTATTTTGTGTTTATCTATCCGCAGACACACCATGAGGAACGGCTGATATTTCTGGCTGGTTTAATCATGTGTGTTGACCTTTTGGGCTATGCCATTTACCGTGTGTTTTATTTGGGTCTGGTTTGGACGGAATATGATATGGAAAATGTGGTTTTCCACTATTCACGTAAGGAAGAATATCGGTTCCGGTGGGAGGAAATACCGGGGAGCCGGGTGCAGGTTGAACGGGCAGGCGGCGGATACGTTTTCTGTATCCAGGAGAATGGGCGGCAGAGAAAAATTCCTCTGACCCGTCTTTCAAAAGGCTATAAAGATTTTGAAAAAACAATGGAGCTGACAGGGGTGCTGCACCGGATCGGCGTAAAGACGCAGGAAGAATTCAAAAGGGATGCGGAACGGGTATTTGGACAGTATCAGAAGTACCGTGAGACCCATCCGGGTTCCACACCGCCAAAGCCGGAAGGAGACTGCATGATCTGTCCGGACTGCCAGGGAAAAGGGCTGCACCTTAAAAAACTCCCGCTGCTGAAGGTGGATGTGGGAAAGGTTTGTAAGACCTGCGGCGGCTCTGGTTATTTGCCCAAGTAATTACCATATTAAAAATAAAGGAGATTGAATCATGGGAATTTTTGACAAGTTCAAAAAGAAAAAGGAAGAAAAAAGACCAAACTTGATTGTCTTTGAAAAAGAAAATGTTGATAATGAGTATGCGAATTTTGAATTGAAGATAAAGCCCAGAATTTCTATTGATGATGGTTTTACACAAGAAGCATATCAGCGCCTTGCAGGGAGACGGAAGGAAATACTGGAGCAGATTGAAGAGATTATTTTCAGAAATTATCTTGATGAAACCAGTGAAGACCTTTCCTCGGAGGTTGGCAGTTTCCCCGATATCCGTTATTTTACGGGGAATTATTATGTTGTGTATGAGAGTTACGGTTTCACTTACCGGGACAATAATCATCGTCCTTACCACATTAAAAACGGACAATATAGAAATGTAAGCTATAAAGGAAATGAACGACAGGAAAACTATCTCCCCTTGGACAGCGCTGGAATCACAAAGTATTATAACATTTTTATCCAGGTTGGGCTGACTGGAATTGAAAGCGGACAGGAAGAAGATTATATGAGCCTTGACCTGGTTGCGGAAATTGCTTCGCTGGATGATAAGATTGAGTTTGAGGTATTATCTCATGGTGTGATGTAAACCGGAATATTTGAGGAGCAGGTGAAAGGAATGGAAACAGCAGAATGGATATAAAAAATGAGACATACAGGCAAAGGCCATTTTTACGGACTGGGATGCCTCTGTTTGGAGCAGCGCTGTTGTTCCTGATCCCGGCTATCTGTTTTTGCCTTAGCAGGAACACTCTTTTATTAGCGGTGGCCCTGCTTATGATTGGACTTTTGTTTATCATGTTGGGAGTGGAAAGGATAAAAGGAGAAGCAAAACATATTCTGAGGTTTGTTCAGGAAAAGTCCAATTTTTACCACAAATACAATCCGCCTCTGACAGTATCCGGACTTCTGGACTGCTTAAAAAAAGAAGGCTTTGAAGTGACAGAATATCCTTATGGCAATTATTACTGCCATCAGTATATCGGCCAGAAATACTCCGTCCATTTCTTTGTAGCAAACAATGACACACCAGACTGCCCGGAGGCAGAAAGCTATTCTAAGCTGTTCATTCAGACTGTCTATGGAGCAGGCAGGGCAGTCGGCAGTCAGTATCTGCTGGATTTAGAGTATGGAGCCGGATTGGAACAGAAATCGCCGGAATATATCCAGGCTGTGCGGGAAGGACTGATGCATGATAAAAATGGATTTTTCTTTGGATTCCGGCTTGCTTATGATACCCAGGATAATAGCTTGTACTGTGCGGAGGCAGTTACCCGTATTATCTGGCATAAAAGTGAAGCACTTGCAATCTATTCCAGTAAGCTGCTGAAAAAGCTGTTTTTTGATTAAGGCAGATAGCGAGATATTCTCTTAAACAAGGTTTCTGCTAATGGTATTCATCAGAGACGGACACAAATAGAAAGCTGTTATCATCTAAAAAGCGGCTAATCAATAGAGCAACTGTGGAGGCAATTTCATGGATACAGCAAACTTCAAAAAAAGGTGTATATTGATTTTTTTGCTGACCCTTTGTGTGTTACTTTGCGGCTGTCATGGAAATATCATCGGGAACCTTATGACATCTGAACACACAGAGCTGCTTGTGGACGGGGAATATAAGCCATTCAATGTTCCAAGGAACACAATGGAGGCGTTAATGAAACTGGTAGAGGCAGAGGATGTTGATACCATTTATGAGGTGTTTTCTCCGGCTGTACGGGAAAATGCAGAAGGACTTTATGAGCAGATCCAAGAGTTTATCCGATTTGCAGAAGAAAATGTAACGGCATGGGATTTTTCTTCGGGAACTGGTAAGGGAGACCGAAAGGATGGCGATGCTGTTATGACACGGGCCTCGTTCTATGAGTTCAGCACGGATAGTGGAATGTATCGGTGTGACATTGGCGAGGTGTTGAAAAACACGGTACAGCCAGACTTAGTGGGCTTTTCTGATATAACGGTTTATCCAAATGAATTATCTTGGGAATATGCGCCTAAAAAGCCAGTGGGTATTTACATTGTATATCGGGTGGAAGATCAGCCGCAGGAAACCATCGAGGGGTCGTATACAATGGAAAGACTGATAGAGCTTGCCCAGGCAGGAAACACAGACGGCCTTTGTGAATGCTTTTCCCTGGCGACAAAGGGAGATGCGGAGGACATACCAGAGAAAGCGCAGGAGCTGGTGGAATTTCTGTGCGAGCAGATGGTTTCCTGGGAGTTTTATACTTGGACGGAAAATATAGAAATGATAGGTGGCTCAAAGGTTACAACAAGGGAAATGTTTTTTTATCTGCATATGGATAACGGGCTGTACCGCTGCGATATTCGGGAGGTGCTGGAAAGCAGAGATCCGGCGGAAGTTGGTGTTTCCAGTGTTTCCGTTTTCCCTGCGCTGTACCCTGGAGAAGACCCGGAATACGAGGACGAGATATATAAAGGATACTGTACCTGGGGGCGGGATAATGCAGGTATTTCCATTGTGTACTCGCAAGATGACTAGGGGGCTGTTATATGTCAAACTATTACAATACATCTCACAATGAAGTCAGCCCTGAATTACAGGGAAGCATTCTGTGGGGCATTTTAGGAGGTGTCGCCGGAATGATTGTTTGTATTCTGGTTATGCTATTATGCTCTCTGTTCCGGATGAGCAGTTTCAGTACTATGCTCCAGCTTTTTGTGGGACTGGTGATTGGGTGGTTTTACCGTCTGTTTCATGGGCGGCGTTCTAAAACTGCCGCCTATGTTACTGTGGGGAGCTGTACCGTATCGGCCAGTGTCCTCTGGGTAGTGCTGCTGGCTCTTTTGTCTGTTCTCGTTTCTCCTGTTCCATTCACGGCAGCGGATTGGGGCAGGTTGTGGGGGGAGATATGGGAATTGCTGCTTTTGTGTGCGGGTCTGGGGATGATTGGCTTTTTCCTTACCAGAAAAAGTTTGCTGGCTTATGCGGACTGGAAAAGAGGCCCCTGGCATGTCGCATACGCAGGGGGGAATGGGTACTCCTACAACTTGCTCCCGGAAAAACTTCCCGCTGTCAATCCGCCGGCGTACTTTGCCTTACACAGCCGCTTTGCACCGGGAACCCGGCTCATCGTGGAGGGCAGTAGCCTCCGGTGGCGGAGGCGGCTCCGGAAAGACCGTGTGTTTTCCATTCATGATATTGCCGGTGTGGTGCTGGGGCCTGGGAATGGCTGTAATGTACTCTATGATAAGAATTATCAGGTATTGGCTAAGTTTGCAGGCAGTATGGAACACGCAGATTTGATGTTCCTCTGGTTGCTCCAAAGGGAGATTCCCATAGTCAATGCGCCTGCCGGATGGCATTCCCCGGATAAGGACAACCCAGAGCCGGAACCAGTGAAATCCTCTGTTCTTCGGCGGCAATTCGTTCTTCGTATGAAGCGCTCTACCGGGATTGGATTTGCAGTGATTGGATGTTTTATGCTGTTGCTAGGACTGGCTCTTTTCCTGGCGGTTTTCCTGTTGACTGACGTTTCGGCTTTGCCTATGGTAGATCGGTGTGCTTTGGTTTTCCTTGAACTGGCTGAAATGGGAATGGGCATTGTTTTTTTGCGGATTGGGAAAGTCAGCCGGGTGGAAGTAGACGGAGAACAGATGCGTGTGGTTTCCCGGTTTGGACGGGCCGCAGAGTTTTCAGTAAGGGACGTGTCCTCTGTTTCCAGAAGCCTGGGCTGGATCGTGCTGTATAACAGGGAGTTTAAAACACTGGCAAAAGTGGATTCCTACCTGGAAGATATGGAGAGGTTAAAAGAGTATATGGCGTCTTATGGGATAAAGATGTGATTCGGGATTTTATATAGCATTTCTGGTGGAGGTGAAAAATGTACAATCGGTATCATGATATCAAGAAATTCGTAACTGATCCGGAAAAGTTGCAAATTGTGAATGGCTCGGAAGTCTATATTTCGAGTGAGGAAGATTATGATATTGTGGTGGATTTGAAGGAACACAAAGAGGAATTTGAAAGTCTGAAACCTTTTATTGCTTTTATTGCCCGAAATATTTGTGAACTGGACAATACCGCCCAGAAATTTAACAGGCTGCACAGTGGAGAAAGCCGGTTTCCCTTTGACCTGGAGCTTATTTTCATTGACGTTTCTCATGTGATTCTTGAGTATTGGGGAACAGAAGTAAATACGCAGTTTGGTGTTGTTTTTGAGTACAGCAAGGACAAATTCACACTCAAAAAGTTTGGAATGATACAGGATATTCCGGCAGACTGGGAGCAGGCTCCTATTTTGAAAGGAAATAAAAGTAAGCAGGATAAAAAGAAAAGTTTTTTGCATGGGATAATACATTGGATGTAATCTTACACTGAAAAAATTACAGTACAATCCAACAGAGGGGTGGGCAGTATGTATTCCTATCTTGGGATAGTGAATGATTTATTAAAAGAATTTCCGGAAATAAGCAAAAATTACGCAAAGGAAATAGCATGGATTAAGGACACGTTCAAAGGACAGGAAACCGGAGGCCAGGCAATCTATTTTGACCGCTGTTTCTGTGACTACATTGGACAACTGCTGATGGACGAGTGCCAGGATAAGATTCAGATAGAAAAGGTATTTACTTTTTTAGAGGATATGGCTGTAAGTGAAGATCAGGAAGTCAGAAATCTGTTGCAGGTAACCGTTTTAGAATATCTCCGCAGCTGGTATCTGTTACAAAACAGGTCGGAGAAGCTTATGCTGCCGGAAACAAAGAAGATATTTGCTCATGTAAAGAGCTACCTGCAGGAACCGGCGCAGGATGTCCTACCCTGTTTCTATATATGACAGGATGTGTGAAAAGCATTTTGTAAAGTTGGCAGAAAGGAAAACGGGCAGACAATGATAATAGGAGATCCTTATAAATTTGCTATCCTGAGCGGGGTAATCAATGAGTGGAATATGGATGACACGTTTTGTAATGGAGTTCTGCTTTTTTGTGTAAATGGTGACATTTACCCCAAAGAGGTCGCAACAGCCACTCTTCGGTGTGAAATTGAATACTTGAAACAGAAGTTAAGGAACCTTACAACAGACAAACGGTTATATATTCTGCCTCCACAACAGGCTTTTGCAGAAATCTATGGTATTACCTTTCCGGAAGATATGGACAGTGACAATGGGGATTGTTTTGATATAACTCCAGCTTCATTGTCCGATCATAACTGCTTTGTTTTTGCGGTATGTGATGGTGTAAATATCAGGATTTTAGCAAGTGAGTTGGCTTATGAAAGGGAAAACTCCAGGCATAGATTAGAAAACATAATTATAAGTGAAACTTTTCTTACGGTTAGCGAGTTGAGGGAAATTATAGCAGTCCTGGAAGGATTTACTTTCTGATAAGTCAAAAAATTGTGTTATTGATGTGATTTATTGATGCGAGGATAGGATTTTGGATAGAAAGGATGTTTGAAAAATGGAAGATCAATATACCCGTTGGCAAACAAGAAGGAGAAGTCTCCCGGATCAAAAGAAAAGTGGGAATGGCTGGATACTTGGAAAGTCATGTTTAACATTGCACTTAACATATCAAATATATAATCTTGCTGAGGAGGCAGAACAGCAAAAAGCTATTCTTCGGCTGATTATTCCCCGGAAATGCAAATTAAGTCCGGAGTTAAAAGACTTTTTGAATAAACATAAATATGTAAAGGTAATTAGGAGGGATTAACTGGAATGGGGCTATATTTATGTATATTTGATGAAGATGGAGAAGATATTTGTGGAGTAGAAGTTGGGCTATATAGATATTTTGAGGAATTTAGGAATTTAATTTCCAAATATACAAATAAAGGTTTAGGCTCCAAAATTCTTAAGCGCAAGAGCAAATTTACATTACCAATGACAACTTTGCTAAATCATTCAGATTGCGATGGCAGTTGGAATGTTGATGAGTGCGTTCAGTTAAAGATGGAATTACAGGAAATTAAACAAGTATTTATGAATGAACTACCCGATTTATCAATAATCGAATTAAAGCAGGATATTTTTAAATTTTATGGAATAAAGCCTGAAAATTTGTTTGAATGCTTTATTGATTCTGATTGTGAGTTTCTAATCGACAGGTTAATTGAATTATGCGATTTGGCAATTCAAGAAAACAGGCCGATTATGTTTCAATAACACGAAAGGGCCAGAAACAAGCATAACCATCAAGAGCATCAAAAGGAGTATTTGACGATGAAAAAATGTATACCTCGTACATCTGACCGTATCATTACGGTTTTGGTAGCCATTGTCTGTGCAATAGCAGCATTTTTCGCTTTTCGGGAATTGCTCTATGGCGGACAGTCTCCAGTAGTATTTTTTGCAATGGGCATTTTATTAGGCGGTATTGCCATACATACAATCTGGCGCATGATCTATATGGGCAACTGGGGATTCTTCTACGATGATGAAAAAATCATTTTTGCCCTGTCTCGTAAAGACCGGCGGGAGTTTCGATGGGAAGAACTTCAAAATTCAAAGACGAACATAGTTTATCCCTCATCTCCTGCCGCATGGTATTTTTACTTTCAGGATGAAAAGAAAACAAGAAAGATTGCCGTTACGCCCCGCATGGCAGGCTACAATGAATTTGTAGACATGCTTAAGAAAAAAGGATTTCCCGCCCAAAGTCCTGGTGCTTTCAATTTTGATAAAAATGCCGAGGATATTTTCCATGAGGTATTTGGAGAGGATTTTGGCAAAGGCAGCAAGAATGAGAGCAAATAGATATAGTTAAATGTAAATCGGAAGTAGTTGGGGGAAAGTATGGAAAAAATTTTAGTGTTGTTAATTTCTGTGCCGCTAATGATAGCAGCTATCATGTGTACATTACTTGCTGATAGAATAGATACGGTTGTTAAAGGAAATAAAAAGGTTAAAAAAGTGATAGTCGTATTTGGGGTGGGGATATTTTTAATTTGTGCGCTTGCTATTGTTGTAAGTATCTTAATATAAACATTCAAATCGGAAGTTGAAAAGAAAAAAAGAGGTGAAGTGTGTGGAATATGTAAGAGAAATATTTGCACAATATGACAGGCAATGTATTCGAGTTTATCAAGCATATAATCCTATAATCGCAAAAGAAGCAATTTCTTTGCAGACATTTGGAGAAAATTTTGATGTTAATCGCATGACATGGATAAAGCCATCTTTTTTATGGCTCATGCATCGCTCTAACTGGGGAACTAAAAAAAATCAGGAATGTATTTTAGCCATAGACGTATATCAGTCAAAGTTTAATGAAATACTGCAAAAAGCAGTGCTGACATCGCCGGACTCTAAAAGTTATACCGGTATACAGTGGGAAAAAGCTTTTGATGAAACAACAGTATACTGCCAATGGGATTCAGATCGAAATATAAATGGAAATGCAATCAATCGTGCGGCAATCCAAATAGGGTTAAAAAGAAATACATTAAGAGAGTTTTTAGATACAGGTATTTGCAGAATAGAGGACTTAACACCGCTGGTGAAAAAATGGAATGAACAAAGAAAAAACGGAAAACTAAACTCTAAAAATCTGCCAGTAGAGAGGATATATCCGGTCAAAGATAAAACAATCAGAAACAGGCTGAATATGACATATGGAAGTGTTAAAAAAGCTTAATACTTTTCAAGCGCAGTATGAAATAGAACCACCATATCCGTATATTGAACTTATGAAACAAGGGGGAAAAGATGTCACATAGCAAACATACAAAGCGGGGTTATTCTTTATATATCGAAAATTGGAACCGATCTGCTAAAAAGTACATAAATATTTGTTGTATATGTGGACATAAAGGCTATAGTCCTGTAATAGAACAGGGTGATTTTTGCAGTACTCTTGAAAATAAAGCGATTTACAGAGAACTATCAAAAACACTTTGTAAACTGGAATTAGATGAGTTAGGGCGTTGTAAAGACTGTGCAAGGGTGCAAGATAAACATATGAGTTGATAAAGCAAATTTGACGAAGAGGAATTTTTATGGAAAAAGAAAGGATTGCAAGGAGGAACCTATGAAATACACTCTCGATACAGATTTTTCATCACTGAACGGGCCAAAGGCAGCCAACTGGATCATGGGCTTTCAGGATATGGCTGAGGATGCTTTTGCGGACAGCAGCAGCCATTCACGGCTTTTGGGGAATCTTCTGATTCTGGAACCATATTTACATACGATTCGCCAGGGGCTGGCAGACAGGTGCAGGACGGTTCCGGCCATTCTTCAGGAGGCTCTTGACATACTTTGGGATTATCTGGAAGGCAGGAAAGCACCGTCCGATTTTCAGGATTTTGCCAATAATCTCTATGCTGCTACCCTCAATTATAATGTAGGGGAAGAAATAACCGATGCACAGGCGGAATTTTATGAAAAACATATAGATATTCCCTGGGGAAGCACCTGTGAATGGCAGATACTCACATGGCTTTCTGTTCTTTTGATGGAAGTGGTTGCAATCAGCGGTGGGAGGCTGGATTTTGAAGAATATGAGGAATATGAACAGGACGTGGATTTTGCGGAAATGGAGGAAATGCTGAATATGCTGGCGGATGCCTTTATTGATCTTACCAATACGCCGCTCCCATCCAATAAAGCATCAGACGTAATGAACGCACAGGAACAGGTTTACCAGACACCGCTGTTCCGGCAGTTTATAGAACGCATTCAAAATGGGCTGAAAGCTGCGCTGTCTGCTACACCGGAGCAGTATCCGGCTCTCCAGGAAGAATATCGTCAGTATGCGATCCTCCCGGAAGAATATGCTGCAAAACTGTTAGGATGTTTGTGATCTTTAAAAATATATGAGGGAGAGTTGGACTATGTTTTTGAAAAAAGAAAAACCTGAATTTGAAATACGCCCATTATACTCCATCCGTGAAGAATTGGAACTGATAAAGGCGTTCTGCTGGCAGCCTAAACTGGCCGCAGGCAAGATTTACACGGAGGAAGAAATAGATGCAGTGGAGCAGCGGCTGAACTATAAGCTGCCACAGCCTCTAAGAGAGCTTTATCTGGTGCTGGGCGACTATGCATGTGAAAAGAAAGACACCTATTTCTGCCGCCTGGAGGAACTCCACTGGAGCGGACAGTACCTGCTGGTGGAGGCCATGGAAAGAACCCGTCGGGGATGTGGGATCTACCGAAAAGACCCCTATGCGTCGGTTTATAGCTGGGAGCGGAACGGGGTCAACATTTACGGCGAAGTGCAGGATGAAAAGCCGAAATCAGAGGTGATAAGAAAAAGCGCACGTGATCAGTATTTCTCGAAACAATGCTTTTATTGGGATATTGTTATTATCCAACATGTGCTGGATAAGGTAATGAGGGATTGGTGGGAGCTGCATCAGACCCGGATGACAGAGGAACTTTCTCCTTTTTATATCGGCTGCTCTCTGCCGAGGAAACTGGACGAACTGCGGAAAGTCCGTCAAAGAATGGAGGAGTGGCTGGTTCCCATCTCGTCAAAAGCAGAGCTTTTAAGGGTAGAGATGTCCGGAAAGAATGCAGGGCCAGAGAATTATGTGGTTTATGCTTATACGAATCCGGAGAAGACCCTGCTGGTTCTATCTTTCAGCGCCCAGCAGAAATATGGACTGATCACGAAGGAGCCGGTTCCCTACTCCTTTGCAGAACGGGTGGAAGAAAAAACCGGGATGCTGTTCTGGTCATGGAACGGGCAGGGCAGGAAACGGATGGAAGAAAAAGAAAAGGAAATGCGGGCAGCGGGCCTGTTTAAAAGGTGAAAACTATGTATGCAACCGAAAAGGAACTGAGGATACTCCGGCAATTTATCAGCCCGAAGCATATGGAAGGCTTGAAAAAGTGGAAATGTTATTCAGAGGATGAAATTCTGGCGGCAGAGAAGCGGCTTCATGTAAAGCTTCCATCTCCTATTCGGGATATTTACCGGCACATGGCAGACCTGTTAGTCACCAGCGGTTATCTGCGGCCATTGGAGCTTCTTCATTGGGAGGGAAGATATCTGGGATTTTTTCTTGCTCCCGGAGAAGGGGATATCATCGGGATTAAAAAAGGTTCATCTTCCGGTGACTTATATGCGTGGGAAGAAAATGATCCAAAAGACATAGCCTGGGAATATGAGGATGAACTGGCAGATGCCTGTGAGGAGGGGGATGAGGAGGGAAAGCAAAAGGCTGTGGCAGCTTACCAGAAATACTGGAAAAAGCTGAATATTCCTTTGATTCATGCTCCCCTGAACATTCATAAGCTGGAACATGAACCCAGGTTTAACCATGCCCTGGACGCATATGGGCTGTTCCTGGTGATCCATGCCATCCGTGAATGGGAAGAGATGTCATGGCATGAGCACGCCGATGATCGAACCTGCCTGTTCAGTGATTTTTTCCCCGCAAAGTTTTCGATGGAGTATTTCCAAAAGATAGCTGACCGGATAAAGGATGATTTTAAGCCCCTTTCAGACCATCTGGAACTGACCAGTCTGGGCGATTTTCCTTTGCAGATGGCATATGTCCACAAAAATCAGGAAGCCCTGCTGGTTCTGGGGCAGGAGCCCGTCTGTTTTATGGTGCTGACAAAGACGGATGCAAAGGGTGACCTCCTTGAAAAGCTTCAGGAACAGACTGGCCTGGCTTTTCATGTGGGATTTTAGAAAAAGGCCGGCCGGACAGAAAATAAGAGAGCCGGTGAGGAAACAGATTATGAGAAAAAAGAACAGAACAGGAAAACGGCTGCGGCTGACACCTCTTATATTGGGAGGCTATGCTGCGTTTCTGGGGTTTGGTCTGATAGTGATCGGACTTACTGAAATGAAAGAAGGAATCGGCATTGTCCGGCTCTTGATCGGGCTTGGCATGGCGGGCTTTGGCTTGCTGGGAATATGGGATGGAGTGCGTGATCTGGTGGGGCTAGATAAAAAACCGGAGCAGCCGCCGGCCAGCCAGTTTATCCTTACAGATACATCTGGAAACAGAACCTCCAATGTTACAGTGGGGATTTTACAAAAACAGTTGGAAAGCCTGATGGAAAGTGATAAAGGGGGCGTTTTCAAACTCCAGATCCTGCCGCCTTTTCCCGTACAGGAGATAGGGAATATAAGCCAGATTTTCTGTATATTCCATGAGGTCTTTCGGTTGACGCTATTTTTGGAAGAATCTAAAGGCGGATATGAATCGTACCATAAAAGCGCAGAGTTTGACGAGGCGAAGAACTGGCTTGAAAAACTCCTGACTGGCAGTGCTGATCTTTCGGGGTGGAAAAAAATAGAGAATGGATATGACGATGAAGATGAGAGCAGCGAGGAAGAGGACACCGAATGGGAGGAAAGCAGCGCTTGCCCAGGCGAAGCTGAGGATACCGGAGACGAGAACCGCCTGGAAGATACAAATGAGACAGCGGAGGCAGTTACTGGTTTTGACAAACCAGATGCTTTGATAGATACAGAAGAAGCCACGGCAGGGAAGAGCGAAACGGATACCCGGCAGACTGAGGAAAACATAAAATCTTTCTGGCAGCAGCTTCAAAGAGAACAGAAAGGCCAAATGCGGAACTGGCGTCAGCTTCTGGTGATTTTTGGAGAGAGCTGGCATGATGAACACACATTTTTCTCCGCCAGAGATGTGGAACTGGCCATTGACGGCATCTATGAAGGAACATACACAAAGGTATTCCTGGAATGGGGAACGCAGGCACTTGATTTCTTCCCCGGCGTTCAAAATGACTTGATGGTGATTTGGTGTACCAATAACACAGGAAAAGGGAATACCAGGTTTCTGGCGAAAGAAGGAACTGTAACACAGGTGAAATTCTGGCTGGTTAATTATTTGAAGTCCGGTGTTTTTGAAGAAATGAGCGGTTGGGCTGATGTTACTGCCCAGATAGAAAAAGCAAATAGAAAGGGAAAAAAGAAACATGGGTAAGTATTTTAGCGATGTGGTGGATCAGGCTATTGAGGATCTTTATTACTGTTGTGATAACGATAAGGCAAAGGCGGCTGCGGACGCATTATTGCTTGCGGCAAAGGAAGATGATGGGGATGCCTGCTATATCCTCTCCCGCTGCTTTTCCGGCTCCTGTTACAGTTGGGAATACCACCCATTTGAAGAAAATGAAGCGGCAGCCTATGCCATGCTTCATCAGGCGATTTCATTAGGCAGTGCTGCTGCGGTTCTGGGAGCGCTGCGTATGGATATGCTGACACCGGAGCTGCGGGAGATCATGCCTTTTGAGAGCATAAAAGAAGCATGGGATGTCATCTATGAAAAAGCCGAAAATGGCTGTGCTTTCTGCCAGTACATGATTGGGAACACCTATTATTTTCTGGACATCATAGAGATCGAAGATCACAAGGAAAGTGACTTTGCGAATAAGGGAGCCTGGAACGAATGGAAACGCCTGCAGATAAAACAGTGCCTCCCCTGGTTTGAGAAAGCATTTTCCGGCGGCATGATACTGGCGGGGCGGAATTACGGTCAATATTACCAGTATGGACGGGGAGAGTACATTCCGGCAGAGCCGGGAAAAGAAGTTCCCATTATGCGCCAGGGCGCAGAACGGGGCTACCCGGAGTGGATGTATGCCTATGCCCATTATCTGGCCTATACAGAGGATAACGATAAAGAAGCTCTTCCCTGGGCGCTGAAAGCGGCAGAGGCAGGACATCTCTGGAGCTGGCATATCATAGGGGATATTTATTGGAACGGCAGGGCGGTGGAGCGCAATCTGCCCTATGCCTTAGAGTGCTACAAAAAGACTGCCAGCTATGGTAACGACAGCTATGCCTGCCGACAGTTGGGACGTTTGTATTTCAACGGCTGGGGTACGGCTGTGGACTATGCGCAGGCGGTTCAATGGCTGGAGAGAGATAAGGAGTCGGAAGGTATCAAATATGATCTGCTGGGAATCTGTTATCTGCTGGGGCATGGCTGCAGACAAGATCCGGCGAGAGGGAAGGCGTTATTGGAGAGAAGTGAAAAATCCTGCTATAAAAGTTATGGTCTGGGGATGATGTATGCTGAGGGAATCGGTGTACGGGAGGATATAGAAAAAGGTGTTGAGTATCTGAAAGCGGCAGGAAATTACGGGCCAGCAATCGAGGCTCTGAAACATTACAAGAAAAGCCTGTTTGGGGTATGGCGGAGAAAATAAGAACATTTGGAAAAGGAGTGTGACGGTTTATGGGATATTCCCTGATGATTGCGCCTTTCGATTTTGCTAACCATAATAAAATTGCAGCGCAGCAGTTTTTTGATAATTATGCTTTTTTTGAGCTGACACCCAAACGAGCTAAGGAATATTTTTTGTGGTTTAAGAATGAAATCCCTAACCGGATCACTATGCTCTGGGAATATATGAAGGAGGAACGTCCAGAAAGCCAGCCCTTTGACTATTCTCCGGAATCGTTGATTCCGTTATGGGATTGGTATGAAACAAAGATCAAACAGGTTCCCAAGACCAAGAAAGAAATCGAGTATAGTGTTTCCAAATATCCGAAGTGGATGGAGGAGAATATACGAAAAATAACCATGAAATATACAGATGAAACACTATCTCTTGCGTTGGATATTTCCATATATTATGGAGAAACGATCATTAAAAATTATCCCAATATGTATTGGGGGCATTTTACAAGGCCAAAGCGTGAACTCTTTGCCAATAAACCTGTGATACTGAAGTTAAATAACAAGAAGAAGTATGTTGCAGCCAGTCAGGTAGTATTTGTATGTATGATAAAATCCAGTGAAAGACCTGACAAGAATCGGTTGTATGACCTGTACCGCTTTAGTGAAGATGAGTTTGATCCAATAAAGCCAAGTTATTGGGACAGTTGGTAACCATGATTTGTCAAAGGAGGCTTTTATGACAACAGCAAAAAAGTATTTAGAGATATTGAGAGAACGTGAACCGCAGTTATGGAAAGAGCCATTAAAAGAATCCGGTTTTACAGAGAAAGATTTATCAGATATTGAGAAAGGGCTTGGATATAAGCTGCCAGTGCCATACCGTGAATTTTTGTTAAGTTATGAAATGCCGAAGGATATTACTGTACTTGTTTCCTTTTGCGGCGATTCCTTTGCGTGTTCATGGAGTGAAACCTTTTCCCGTGAGAAAAATGGCTATATCCCCCGGCCTGAATTTGACATTGGCCCAACGGTTGAGTTTGAGTGGCACAATATGCAAGGACACAGTGGGGCAGATTTTTTGAAGAATCTCCAGCAGGAACAGAAAACGCAGGATTACTGCCCCTGCTTTTTGGAGGCAGGGTTTATCAGGATCGGAAATGTATATGGGTATTTGGTGTATCTGGATTTAGTAAGCGGCGGCATCGTCACAATACATGAAGAGGGCGTATATGACATGATGGGCGCCGGGGTAGATTGGGCCAGCAAATCAGAAGTAAGGAAATATATGGAGACACGAGAGCTTTATATCTGTAAGGACTTTAATGATTTTCTTCGTTTTGCTTGCACTAGTGACTTTCTTGATGAGAATGAAGCAAGATTCCCTACACAGGAGGAACTGGAGCAGGATTATTCTTATTAACTCTTATCTTAATAAGGATTGTTTTAAGATAGAACAAACAGATAAAAGGAGATTGTATTATGATAAGTGGAATAATTTTTATACTAATTATTGTAGGTGGGATAGCGCTGATCGTTTGGTATTTGAAATCATTTTATGCCGAACGTGAAAAC
This sequence comes from Lachnospiraceae bacterium, assembly GCA_011958945.1. GTDB lineage: Bacteria > Bacillota > Clostridia > Lachnospirales > Lachnospiraceae > Kineothrix. The sequence continues at coordinate 16,869 of BLLT01000061.1, forward strand.
CGGGCAAAAAAGGCGGAGGAACACCGGAGCAAACATGGTGGAGAATGTATTCTGGAATGGAGTGGAAGTCTTTCAAGCGGTGCGCCGGATGCAGAATTTGGAAAGTTGATTGTAGAGGTTCCAAAGAAACGTGGAGGCGGTGCAGCATGTTTTTATGAAAAAGGACTGGTACTGGAAAAAAAGCGTCTGCCCTATTCAGAAATTAAAGATGTTCTGTTTGTAGCTGCCACATCAAATAAAAAATACACTTTGAAACAAGCTGCAAGGGATATGGGTGTTTTATGGATATACCCCAAAAAAGGAGCTACGATAGGGCTGAGGGAAATGAGCTATCAGTTTGATAATGAAATAATGGAGAAAATCAAACAAGGACTTGGCTTTTAAGCAATATTTTATCAAAGTTCAACAGTTGCCAATGTAAATGCCATTCAGAAAATCGTTGGATGGGCGGCTGTTCTAAATCGGACAGGCAGTTAATTTAGAACAAGCCAGAAATTGGCTGTAGAAGTTCCGAAAAATGGAAAAGAGAATAAGACAGTAATAGGAAAGTATATTTTGAGGGGTGTACTGCGTTTCATTAAAATGTGCGATTGCAGTATGCCTTTCAATATATGAGAAGTATTAAGAGAGTAAAGACTGTTGATTGACATGGGAACCCGTCAATAGTTTTAAGATGCAAATGGAGAGTATTATGATAAAAAAGTATGGGAATGTACGAAAGCGTACAAATAAAAACGTTGACGGATTGCCGTATAGTAAAAGGTGTATCGTGATGAAGTGAGAGCTTCTAAGCGATGCACCTTTTTTAATGTCGAATTTAGAGAGATTGCGTATCTTTATCAATTTTTTTGTCAACAACCTGATGTCCTGGAGTGCGGGCAAGATATTGGTTGAGAGTATCCAGTTTCCGGTTAAGATCGGCAGTTTCTTTCTCAGCAGCTTTATAAGTTTTCTGTAGAGCCTGCTTTTTGGAGTAAAGTGCATTGTAATCGCTGCGGAGTTTTTCAACGTCAATATTCTTCGGATTGATGCCAAAACGCTTCAGCATATTTTCAGCACCGTCGTGAAGAATAAGCTCTGTTTCATGGCGGCGTAGGTAAGCGTCTTTGTCCTTGGACTTCTGGTAGCGCACATGATAGATATGGTTGGCTTTATACTGCTCTGCATACTTCAAAACCTGCCCGAAATCCTTTAGCTGGCGCTCGGTTTCCACAAGGCTCTCACGGGCTGTTTTTGCCAGTGTGGACTTGGCGGCAACCTGCTTTTCAAGCTCTGTTATAGAGCCTGCCTGACTGTAGCTTGCGGCGGCAATTTTAAGGTTTTGGATGTCTGCCCAATGTTTCAAACCGGGGCTTTGTGTGAATTTATCCTCGGTGGTGTCAATGAGATTTTTCCTTGAATAATCTTTGACAATGGGCTTTTTTCTGACAGGGAATGGAACACGCTTTTTATCCTTTACAAGTGCCTTTTCCTCAATGCGCTCCTTGATCCGTTCTTTGGTGTACTCCATACCTAAAGACTTTGCGCTGCCACGGATAAAACGCTCCCTGTCCAGAGGACGGAATGAGATAAATTTATGAGCTTTTTCCCCGAAGTCCTCGCCTTTGATTTCGTAGCCTTTTGCCCGGATCAGTTCAATGCAGTCCTCGTAAGTTTCAGCGTTTTTTATTGCTTCATCAATGTCGGCTTTTAACTGTTCTTTCCATGCCGAACCATTTTTGCCAGCCTGCCATTCCTTGTAAGTTTTTCCCCGCTTTTCCCCCGGAGTGATAACAGATAATTCATGTTCCCTGCAGAGGGTATCGCTCAGATTGCGGATGTTGTAATAGGTCTTTTTACAGTCGTGATATTTCTCATGGTTTATGTTATCAGCAGCGCAGAAAATGATGTGGTTATGGACGTGCCCTTTGTCAATGTGCGTAGTGACAACATAGGAATATTTGCCCTCTAAAAGTTTGTCGGCAAGCTCCACGCCTATCTGGTGGGCTTCCTTATAAGAAACTTCACCAGGGAGAAAAGACTGTATCAGATGATAGGCTTTGTTTGGATTGGACTGGCTGGTTTTTGACAGCGCAAATTTGAAATCATAGGCGGCGGTTTCAGGGCTGCAACCATAAGAAGAAATCAGTATGCCCTCATCAGTTTTGGCAGGGTTGCAGATGTAGTCTACTGCTTTATTGACGGTTGCCGTGATAGCATGGATTTTTGTGTATGCCATACCTTTTGCATCAGCTCCTTTACTTCTTTTACATCGGCTTTATATACGTTACCTGTGGCATTCATGCGCTTTGCAATCTGGTTTAAATTGTTCCCGATTTTAGCAAGTGCAGCATTGTACTCCCGAAGCTCGGAATAGTCAATGTCATAAACATAGCCGTAAATGATTAGGTGCCGTAGGAAAGAGGATTTGTCTTTCATATTGGAGGCTTTGAATTTCTGTTCCAGTATGTAAAGTTCATCATCGCTCAGACGTAAGGTTAAGCGGTTTTGGCGCACTCTGTTCTCCATTGTTTGGTAAGCTCCTTTCATTAAAACTGATTTGTTTTTTGTAATATGCCGTATCCGGCAGGGAGGTTTTTCAAGCGTAAAAATTCAGAAATTCCGCAGAGGTAATTTCCGGATTTTGTAGCGCAAAGGGGGTCAGGGGGATGTGCCCTCTGCAAGCCGATTTTCTCAAGTTTCCACTTGGAGAAACTTGGGCAAATCGAAGCCTATGGACGTCCATAGGCAGTGCTTGCTATTCTTATCAAGAATTATT
>BLLT01000062.1 GCA_011958945.1 Lachnospiraceae bacterium
GTAACAAGGAAGCCGAAAGGCTGAACTGTTACGCAGGTTGACGCAGCAGGAACATAAACCAGCCGCTGCTGCTGCGTAATTTCCAATTTAGGAAAAACCAATGAAAGTAACGGTTGTAATATTTCCAAAAAAGAGATAAAATAGGCATATTATTCGCAATGGAGGATTATTATGATATTATTACTTTCCAAAATCTTCATTAAAGACAGGGAAAACACCTCTTCCCCCCAAGTGCGCAAGGCCTATGGCATGCTTTGCGGCGGCATGGGAATCGCTTTGAATATACTGCTTTTTGCCGGAAAATTCCTTGCGGGTTTTCTTAGCAATTCCATCGCCATAACGGCAGATGCTTTCAACAATTTATCCGATGCGGGCTCTTCCCTCATCACCTTAGTGGGCTTCCAGATGGCCGGGCAAAAGCCGGACCCCCACCACCCCTTCGGCCATGGGCGGATTGAATATTTGTCCGGGCTGTTTGTATCCGTGGCCATCCTTATCATGGCCATTGAACTCATTCAATCCTCTGTGGATAAAATCCTTCATCCACAGCCCGTTGTATTCAACTCACTTACTATCATTATCCTTCTTGTATCTATCGCGGTCAAGATTTATATGGCTTACTACAATAAAAATATCGGCAAAAAAATCGACAGCGCTGCCATGAGGGCCACAGCCACCGACAGCTTAAGCGATACCCTCGCTACCACCGTTGTGCTGGCAGCTTCCCTCACCGCCCATTTTACAGGGCTTAAAATCGATGGCTACTGCGGCATCCTGGTGGGCCTGTTTATTTTCTACGCCGGATATTCCGCCGCCAAAGATACCATTAGCCCTCTGCTGGGCCAGCCCCCTGAGCCGAACTTTGTGAAAAACGTGGAAACTATTGTAATGAGTTACGAACATGTACAGGGCATCCACGATATGGTAGTCCATGACTATGGCCCCGGCCGGGTCATGATTTCCCTTCATGCGGAAGTTCCTGCAGACGGAAGCCTTCTCATATTACATGATATGATTGACAATATTGAACATAGGCTTCATAACGAGCTTCATTGTGAAGCCGTCATACATATGGACCCGGTCATCACCGATGACGAACAGACAAACCACTTGAAAAAGCTGCTGGCAGATTTGCTCCATAACAATTATCCAGAAATCCGCTTTCACGATTTCCGTATGGTCAAAGGGCCTACCCATACGAATATTATTTTTGATATCGTAGTTCCCTTCGACTATAAAGAGCGGGATGATGTAATCACGGACTTTTTGCAAAAAGAAATCCACCGTATTGACAGTTCGTATTTTGCCGTTATCCAGGTGGACAAAGCATATACGGGCAATGCCCTGTAAATGATATAATAAAAAAGCAATTGACATTATGCCCTCAATCGCTTATAATAGTTATTGTATTATTGAACTAATACAATAAGGAGGCTTTGGTTATGGATACACACACGAAGAAAATGATTGCACCTGTTATTATTGTTTCACTTTTAATCCTTTATTATATAGGTTTTTTCATTCTCTGCATATGTATCCCGATGCCTTCTGCGCTAAGGATTCTGTTTGGGCTTATGCCGCTCCTGCTTGCCGGGGTGAGCATTTATGTCCTAATAGAGAGAATTAAAGAGATAAGGAGTGGTGAGGAAGATGATCTTAGTAAATACTGATTACATTTCAGGTAAAAATCTGGAAATGCTCGGACTTGTCAAAGGGAGCACCATACAGTCCAAAAATATCGGAAAGGATATCACCCAGGGCTTCAAGACCCTTGTGGGCGGAGAGTTAGGCGCTTATACGGAAATGATGAATGATGCCAGGGCTTTAGCCACCAAGAGAATGGTTGCTGAAGCGGAATCTTTGGGTGCAGATGCTGTTGTTAATGTGCGTTACGCTTCCGCTGCCGTTATGCAGGGCGCCGCAGAAGTTATGGCCTATGGTACAGCTGTTAAGTTTGTATAGGAAGTGGCATTGAGTTTATCGAGTAGGGAAGATTCCCCCTACTCGCCGCGCAGGGCGCACGTTGCGTAAGCAACAATTTCATCTGTGCGCCCCTGCGCATAAAAAAGAATTGGCCCGGCGGCCAATTCCAAAGAATGCTTCGCATTCTTTCTTGGCGGCTTACAACGCTGTGGCGTAATTTCCTATTATATAAAAAAGAGTTGACCTAACGGCCAACTCTTTTTTATCAGCTCCCAAAGGGACTCGAACCCTTGACCTACGCATTACGAATGCGTCGCTCTACCAACTGAGCCATGGAAGCACTCACCAAAAATTATTATAAAGGCAATTCTCTTTTTTTGCAAGATAAATTTTTAATTTTTTTATCAATTTTTTTATCAATTTTTTTATTAAATTTTTTAGTCTTTCTATCTTCTTTTTTCCATATCTGTCAAATGCACATCCATCTGAGGATAGGGAATCCCAATGCCGGCTTCGTCCAGGGCATATTTTACATTCTCCGTCAAGCGCCATTTGCCCGTCCAGAAATCATCCGTGGCAAGCCAACAGCGAATGCCCAAGTTAACAGAACTTTCCCCCAGTTCATCCACATAGACAAAATATTCCTCTTCCTTCAAAACAGCCTTTTCATCCTCCAAAACCTTTTGAAGAACCTCTTTCGCAAGGCGGATATCCGCATCATAGGATATTCCCACCCTGATATCCAATCTTCTCCGCTCACAGGCCGTTACATTGGTCAGGCTGGAATTGGCCAGTGTACCGTTAGGAAGCACAATCACCCTGTTATCAGGAGTTGTCAGTTTGGTATAAAATAATTCGATGGAAGACACCGTTCCCTCATTATTATTGGTATCCTCTTTGATATAATCCCCCACTTTAAAAGGCTTTAACAGGAGGATTAACACCCCTCCCACAAAGTTGGATAAGCTGCCCTGAATGGCAAGGCCGATGGCCACACCGGCCGATCCAAGCAGTGCCAGTATACTTGCCGCATCCAATCCGAAACCTGAAGCTATGGTGATGAGTAGCACGGCATAAAGGGAAGCCTTTAAGAAAGAGTCAATGAACTGCATTACCCCTTTATCCGCATTCCCTTTCGCCAAAGACTTTTTCACCAGCCCGCGGATGACTCTAATCAGCTGTATTCCCAAAAACAGCACGAGGGCGGACAGGACGATTCTTGTTCCCAGATTCCATGCTTTTTCCGGCAATTCCTGCAAGAACTTCTCTACCATCCCTCTGTCGATTTCCTCTTCCGGCAAAAGTGCTGCCAACATCATCCAATCCACCCTCTTTCTCCCTTATAGCCTTATTGCATACATTACAGGTATCTGTGCTTCCCCTATATCCTGACTTTACCCCGATTACTCAGCCTTACTTGGATTTCTTCCTTCCCTTTCCCCCCGCCGCTTTTTTCGTTTTTCCTGCCGATGCCTTTGTCTGCGCTGCTCTGCCCCGTGACGCTGCTCCGTTTCCTTTCGTTTTCTTTTCTCTAACCGTTTCTGCCTTTTTTTCCGCTTCTTCCTTTTCTTTTGTTTCTGGCTTTTCTTTTACTTCTGTTCCTTCTTTCGCCCCGGTCTCTTCTTTTACTCCGGGTTTTTCTTCCGCCTCTTCTTTCGCTCCGGTCTCTTCTTTTGCTCCGGGTTTTTCTTTTGCTTCCGCCTCTTCTTTCGCTCCGGTCTCTTCTTTTACTCCGGGTTTTTCTTTTACTTCCCCCTTCTCTTTCGCCCCGGTCTCTTCTTTTGCTTCCACCTTTTCTTTCGTCTCTTTCTTACCCTTTGCTTTCTTCTCCTGTGCCGCCTTCTGTTCCGCTACCACTTTCTCTTCTTCCAGCTTGGCCAGTTCTGCTTCTTTCAGCATCTGTTCCGCACGCTTTTTCGCCTCCTCTGCCTCCTGCAGGGCGCGTTTGGCTTCTTCCTGCTTGGCAAGGCGTTCATTTTCCAGCCTTTCTATTTTTGCCAGGCGCTCCTTTTCTAAGGCCTCTTCCCGCTCCCTTTTTTCTTTTTCCGCTTTCTTTCTGGCAATTTCCTTTTTCTCCGCTTCCGTATAAGGAGTATATCCAAAAATGCTTAAAGATAACGGTGCGCTAACCATACGTATGGAGCCTTCTCTGCCATCATAAGCCACTTCTTCGGAATTTATTTCTTTCCCGTTTACATCGCCGCTTCCCCCGAATTCTGCCGCATCCGTATTGAAAATTTCTTTATATTTGCCCTCATATGGAACACCAATGGTAAACTCCCGGCGTACATTGGCAAAATTGGCCACTATTACAAAGGTTTCCTCCGCTTTTTCCGCCTTACGCATATAAGCGAGCATACAGTCATTGGAAGAAATACAGTTAATCCATTCAAACCCTTCCCATGAGGTATCGTACTGATACAATGCCGGCGAAGATGTATAAAGGCGGTTCAAGGCTTTTACCAAATTTTGTACCCCTTTATGGCTGTCATAAGCCGTAAGCCCCCATTCCACTTCCCGTTCCTCATTCCATTCATCGAATTCGGCAATATCCTGGCCCATAAACAGCAGCTTTTTCCCGGGATGGGTCATCATATAGGCATATGTGAGCCTCAGGTTGGCAAATTTATCCTTTATTTCCCCCGGCATCTTGCCGATTAAAGTTCCCTTCCCATGCACCACTTCATCGTGGGAAAATACAAGCATAAACTGCTCGCTATAAGCATATATCATGCTAAAGGTAAGTTCGTTATGGTGATGGGCGCGGAAATAAGGGTCACAGGAAATATATCCCAGAAAATCGTTCATCCATCCCATATTCCATTTAACATTAAATCCAAGCCCATTATCTTCCACATCCCCCGTCACCTTGGGCCATGCGGTAGATTCCTCCGCAATCATCAAGACGCCGTCATCCCGCCTTTTCACAATGGAATTCAAATGCTTTAAGAACTCTACGGCTTCCAGGTTTTCGTGGCCTCCATAAATATTTGCCACCCATTCCCCGTCATTTTTCCCATAATCCAGATAAAGCATGGAAGCCACAGCATCCATCCGGATACCGTCCGCATGATACTTCTCAATCCAGTAAAGTGCATTGGCTATAAGATAATTGGATACCTGAGGCCGTCCATAATTATAAATCAGTGTTCCCCAATGGGGATGGCTCCCCTTCCTGGGATCCTGATGTTCATAAAGGCATGTCCCATCGAAATTGGACAATCCATAAGTATCTCTGGGAAAATGTGCCGGAACCCAGTCCAAAATCACTCCAATCCCGGCTTTGTGCATTTCATTCATAAAATACATAAAGTCCTCATTGGTGCCGTATCTCGCCGTGGGCGCATAATATCCAATCACCTGGTATCCCCAGGAACCGTCAAAAGGATGCTCCATCACCGGCATCAACTCAATATGGGTATACCCCATTTCTTTCACATACTCAATCACCAGAGGCGCCAGTTCCCTGTAATTCAAATAACTGCCGTCCTCTCCCCTTTTAAAGGAACCCAGATACAATTCATAGATGCTAATCGGCTTATCGCTGCCTTGCTTTTCTTTCCTCTTATCCATCCATTCCTTGTCTTCCCATTTTACTTTGCTTCCGGCTCTTCCTGCCCCTTCCCTTATCACAGAAGCAGTTTCCGGACGAAGCTGCTGGCCAAAAGCATATGGGTCGGCCTTCAGATACGTCAGCCCGCCTTTTACCTTGATTTCATATTTATAATTCTGCCCGGCCTTTGCCCCAGGCACAAAGATTTCAAAAATCCCGGAGCTGCCCAGCTTCCTCATCTGGTGAATGCGCCCATCCCAGTCATTAAAATCCCCTACGGTACTGACCCGTAAAGCATTGGGCGCCCAAACCGCAAAATATACCCCTTTCACTCCATCGATAGTCATCGGGTGTGCCCCTAATTTTTCATAAATAGTATAGTGAATACCTGCTGCAAATTTGTCCATATCGCTTTCGTCTATCTGGGGCTGGAAATTATAGGCATCCTTCACCTTCTTTAAACTGCCGTCTTCATATTCTGCAATATACTCATAGGAAAACGGCGTCTTTCCCGGAACGAGTACAGCGAAAAAGCCTTCTTCATCCGCCATTTCCATCTCATAGTTTTTCTTGTCCTTTTTATTCTGCAAAATAACACTTTTCGCCCCCGGCAGATATGTCTGTACCAAGGTATTGTTCCCTACCGCATGAGCTCCCAATATACTGTGGGGGTTCTCCGATTCCGAATAAATAATCTCCTCAATCTCCGGCCATTTCATTAATTTATATAGTTTGTTATTCATATATGTTTATTCCTTTCTTTTGGTTTACAGCATTATATTTGATGAATAAAAAGCCCGCTCCTCAGTTTCGGTTCAAACCATGTGGACTTAGGCGGCATAAGCCTCCCCGCATCCGCTACGGCAAATAATTCTTCAATGGAAGTGGGGAACATGGAAAATGCAACGGCGGCATCCATATGTACTCTTCGTTCCAGTTCCTCCTGTCCCCGGATTCCTCCTACAAAGTCAATCCTTTTGTCTGTCTTCGGATCCTGAATCCCCAGAACCGGGGCTAACAGCCTATCCTGAAGCACCGACACATCCAACCCCTTCTCCGGATAGATGTCATATTTTTTTTCCTGGTCCAGGCAGGTATCCCCCTGGCTTCCCTGGTACATATGCCCCTGTTCTATCGCTTCCAGACGATACCAGCCATCCTTAAGGCACATCCCAAAACGCCCCTTTTTATCCGGCCGGTAAGGCTCCCTTCCCATCTTTTCAACAAGAAAGCTGCCAGAAATGCATTTCAGAAATTCTTCCTCCCGCATCCCATTCAAATCTTTTACCACCCGGTTATAGTCCATAATCATAAGCTGGTCATCCGGAAACAGCACGGAAAGAAAATAATTGAATTCTTCCTTGCCCGTATAGACCGGATTGGCGGCCCTGCGTTTTAGTGATACATTGACTGCCGAAGCACATCTGTGATGCCCATCGGCAATATAAATATTTCCAACTTCGCGGAAGGCGTTCCTTATTCTGGCTATTGATCCGGCTTCTTCTATTTTCCATACCCGATGAATCACCCCATCGACCGCCTGAAAATCATAAAGTGCCTTTCCTTCCATCGCCCTTCCCGTCTCTTTACCAAGCACCGGATGTGCCCGGTAAGCCAGAAAAATAGGGCCGGTCTGTGCCTGACAGCAATCCACATGGCGGATACGGTCCAGTTCCTTATCCTCCCTCGTATTTTCATGCTTCTTAATCACCTGGTGCAAATAATCATCCACCGAAGCACAGGCTACAATCCCCGCCTGGGATCTGCCGTTCATAACCAGTTCATATACATAATAACATTCTGCCGTCTCTTGAAGAAATTCCCCCTTCCCCACCATTTCCCACAATAGCTCGTGAGCTTTTTTATAAACCTCATCCGCATAAATATCTACATCATCGGGCAATAGCGTTTCCGCCCTGTCAATTCTGAGAAAAGACAACGGTTCTCTCTCCACTTCCCGTTTTGCCTCTTCCCTGCTATACACATCATAGGGGAGTGCCGCTATCCTCTGCTCCAATCCTTTTCCCGGACGGATTGCCCTAAAAGGTTTTATGTCTGCCATATATTTTATCCTTCCACCATTTTTTCTACTTTATATTCTAACAAATTAAACTATACAACACAAGCAACAAGTGGTAAAATAAGACACAAAACTTAACAGGAGGAATTTGAAATGACAGATGAAAATAGAAAAATATGGGAAAGAATCAGTTCTTATGCCGAAGAAGTTTTAAAGGATATTGACCCTCAGAAAACCCAGGTATCCGTACAGTTGGATGCCCTAAGGCCTGTGATGGAGGAAATTGCCAAAGAAAAGGGGATGTGCCTGGAGGATATCTTCATCCTCTATATGGATCTGGCCAGCGAGGCTGCCGTAGAGGCAGAGGCAAAGTTTCAGGCGGAATTAGGGGAAGAAGGCCAGGGCTTCTCCAGCCGGGCAAATTCTTTATAACATCCGGGATCAAACAACGGGCCAGCCAGCCGACAAATATCCTCACAAGTCCGGCTGACTGGCCCGTTGTCCGTAAGAAAAACCGCGCGGCGCATGCATTTATTCTTCTGCCGCTTCCCCGCTTTCCAACAGTTCTTTCACCAGTTCAAAAGTATCCATCTCCAGCCATTGGTACTGAATCCCTACAATGAAATAGATGTTCCCATCCTTTTCCCCAAGATAAAACTGACAGTCAGTCCTTTCGCCATCCGAAAGGCAGGAGAACTTGGCCAAGGTGGTTTTCCCGATGCATGTTTCACCATAATATGATATTTCCAGCCCTTCTACTTCTTCCAGGCCTTCCGTTATCGCGGTTTCAAAAAATTCATCCTCAATCAGCCAGTTCCAGGCATCATCAAATTCCCCGTCTTCCCCCGACAGCAAACACGCGGCAGCAATGCCACAGCCGGCCCCGTCACAGTCTCCGCCCGGCGCATAAACGACAACTTCCTCATCGGAATAACTCTTATCCCTTTCCCAGTTTTCCGGAAAGGTAAAATCAATTCCCGGCAATACCGCTGCCTCTTCCTGCGCCTTGCTTGCTGCATAGTCCTCTAGTTTTTCTTCCGCCTCGTCACTATCCCAGGGAATATCTACCTCATAAAATGTTTCCAGTTCCTTTAGTATTTCCGGCGTTTCACCGGTAGCCTTACTGCTGTCTATTTCCACTTCCATGAAAAAAAGCAGTCCCGGCTCCAATTCTTTCATATAATAGGTGATATAAGATATCCGGTACTCATCCTCATCCTGAGGCTTCCAATACTGCACTATTGTTGATGCCGCAGCATTCTTTCCAATCTTGTGGACACCGGAAATCTCCAGATCATTCCGAGTATAGTAATCTTCATCCTGTCCGCCATAAATATGCTCAATATAACTTTCCAATTTCTCCCCTATCGATGCATCTTCCCTTGGGAAAGTGATACCCGGATCCACATCCGCATAAAAAGAAATCCCCTGGGTGTCGGAATTGACGGTGCCCGGATAGTCTCCATTGATGCGGATTTCGTTCCCCATGGGAACATATACCGTAACCGATTTGCGCTTTATCCTCCCGCTTTCCGCATCTTCATCCATGTAAGCGGTAAGGGTGGTTTCAAAGAGATAATCAAATCCCTGATAGCCCTCACTCCCCTCCCCGCCCAGTACCGGATTGGTATCCTTAGTTTTCCTTTTAACGCTTTCCTCATCGTCCTGATGTTCTTCGCCTTGATGTCCGCCTTCTTGATATTCATCGCCTTGGGGTTTCTCCCCCGGGGCTTCCTCTTCCATAAGCCCGTCACCCGAATATACGCTCCCGCCCGACGCTTCCTGGGCCATTTTATCCCTGGACGCCATTGCGGCCTGCCTGGTTTGCTCCATCAGCCCGCATCCGGTGAATGCCATACACCACAACAGGCATCCTATAATGCCCAGAACCTTTACCTTTCTCCTCATTTTTTCCCCATTTCTGTGCTGCTTTTGCGGTTTCTGCAACAAACCGGCCCATCTTTCCCTGCCGGTTATTTCACTACCCTCACACGGAAAACTCCCGCGATGGACTGCAGCCTGCCAATCATTTCATCGGTAGCCGGACTTTCCAAGTCCATCATCGTATAGGCCACTTCGCCTTTCGATTTGTTCATCATATCAGTAATGTTTACACCCTCATCGCCGAAGCAAGCCGTGAATTTTGTAATCATGTTCGCTTTGTTCCTGTGGAAAATAGCAATTCTTCCTGCCTGGGTACAGATTCCCATATCACATTTCGGATAATTCACGCTATTGAGGATATTTCCATTTTCCAGGTAATTCATCATCTGCTTTACGGCCATTTTCGCACAATTGTCTTCCGACTCCTCGGTGGAGGCCCCTAAATGGGGAATGACGATACAGCCTTCCTTACCGGCAGTAGTAGTGTTCGGGAAATCTGTAACATACTTCCTGATCTTCCCTTTCCCAATCCCATCCAGTACAGCCTTCTCATCTACAAGTAAATCCCTGGCGAAGTTAAGTAAAATCACACCGTCCTTCATTTTTCCAATAGCCGCTTCATCCACCATGCCTTTTGTGCTGTCTAAAAGAGGCACATGTATGGTAATGATATCACAGCTTTCGTAAATCTCATCCACACTCAAAGCATGCTTCACATCACGGCTCAAATTCCATGCAGCATCCACCGAAACATAAGGGTCGTATCCGTATACTTCCATCCCCATATGTTTGGCCACATTTGCCACTTTTACGCCGATAGCGCCTAAGCCGATAATACCAAGCCGCTTATCCTGCACTTCTGTGCCGGCAAAATTTTTCTTTTCTTTTTCCGCCGCTTTGGCGATATTTTCATCCTCTTTATGTTCATTTACCCAGTTGATGCCTCCAACGATATCACGGCAGGCCAGCAGCATCCCTGCAATCACCAGTTCTTTTACCCCATTGGCATTTGCCCCCGGTGTATTAAAAACGACAATTCCTTTTTCCGCACATTTATCCAGGGGAATATTATTGACCCCGGCACCGGCCCTGGCTACCGCTAAAAGTTTTTCCGGCAATTCCATATCGTGCATGGCCGCACTGCGGACCAGTATGCCGTCCGCTTCATTGACATCCCCTGTCTTCTCATAATCTTTGGTAAATTTTTCCAATCCGACATCCGCAATCGGGTTTAAGCAATGATATTTAAACATTTCCATCCTCCATCAAGCATTTTCCGCTTCAAATTTTTCCATAAACTCCACCAGCTTTTCCACCCCCTCTATAGGCATAGCGTTGTAAATGCTGGCCCGCATGCCGCCTACACTCCTATGTCCTTTCAGGTTTTCAAAGCCTGCCGCCTTTGCTTCCTTTACAAATTTGGCATCCAATTCCTCATTCCCTGTTACAAAAGGAACATTCATCAAAGAACGGTCTTCTTTCCTCACCGTTCCCCGGAAAAGTTTGCTTCTGTCGAGGAAATTATATAGAATTTCAGCCTTTCTTTCATTGTATTCTTTGATTGCATCAAGGCCGCCCTGTTTCTTCAGCCATTTGAATACTTTACCGCAAATATAGATACCATAAGCCGGAGGCGTATTATAGAGGGAATCCGCATCCGCGTGGGTTTTATATTTTAACATGGTAGGGGTTCCTAAGAGCACTTCATCGGTAATCAAGTCTTCCCTGATAATAACAATCACCACACCGGCAGGGCCTACATTTTTCTGCACGCCGCCATAAATCACCCCGTATTTGGTCACATCCACCGGCTCTGATAAAAAGCAGGAGGAAACATCCGCCACTAACGTATGCCCTTTCGTATTGGGCAAGGCCTTGAACTTGGTTCCGTAAATCGTATTATTTTCGCAGATATAAACATAGTCCGCATCCTCAGGGATATCCAAATCGGAACAGTCCGGAATATAAGAAAAAGTTTCATCCGCTGAAGATGCCACTTCTACCGCCTCACCGTAAATCTTCGCTTCCTGATAGGCCTTTTTTGCCCACTGCCCGGTTACGATATAAGCCGCCTTCTTATTTTTCATCAAATTCATCGGTATCATGGCGAACTGCTGGCTCGCCCCGCCTTGCAAAAACAATACCTTATAATTATCAGGAATATTCATAAGTTCCCTTAAGTCCGCTTCCGCTTCCTTGATAATAGTATCGTATGCCTTGGAGCGGTGGCTCATCTCCATGACAGACATTCCCGTTCCCCGGTAATCCAGCATTTCATCTGCTGCTTCTTTCAATACTTCCTCTGGCAGCACCGCCGGGCCTGCCGAAAAATTATATACTCTGGACACTTCTCTCTCCTCCTCTTCCTGTTCCGTTATTATAACAATATTTTATTTTACATTCATCCCGTTTCTTCGTCAACCGCTTTTACGCATCATCAGTAAAACATCACTACCGGAGTCCCGATTTCTGCCATATCATACAGCCTGTTCATGGCCTCGTAAGGTGTATTGATACATCCGTGGGAACCACCGGTTTTGTAAATTTCCCCGCCATACTCGCTGCGCCAGGCCGCATCGTGAATTCCGATATTCCCTTTGACCGGCATCCAGAAATTCACATGGGATTCATATCCCTGCCCCCGCAAAATCCTGTTTCGCGCCTTGCCGTAAACATAATTCACACCTTCCGGCGTCCCCCATCTGCGCCCGGTATTTCCGGTCACAATAGGCGTTTCCAATTCCAGCTTTCCATCCAGATAATAATACATCATCTGCTTAGCCATATCCACCTCGATATATGTGCTGCCGATGTCATCCCTTCCCTGTTCCCACCCCATCTGGATATACTGTGGCGTATGGATTTCCTCCGACTTCCTGGCAAATGCCAGTTTTAGGTATTCCTTTTCCGCTTTGCTGTCCATCCGGTTTCCGTAGGTGCCCCCTTCAATCACCACCGTTTCTCCCCTGGTGGCATTAAAGTGCCGGACGGCTCCTACCGTATCAAATTCCGCCGCCAATTCGTCAATAAATGCTTCTATCTTCTCATTATCCTGCATTATATTGCCGGCTTCATCATAAAGGAATTCCCCCTTTTCGTCCACCGCCATCCAGTCACAGACAATGGAAGCATCGATGGGAACCAATTCTTCCCCAAATGCATACACGATACGGCAATCCTGGAACTGACTGATTTTTTCCCACAAAGCCAGTTCCTTGTTCATGGCATCCGTATAAGGAAGATCCTCATAACAGCCGCTTTCCTCCAAATCAAACGTTGTTTCTAGGAAAAGCAGCTTCTCGGCAATCCTTTCCTTCGCTTTTTCTTCGTTGAGGACATGCTTCCTTTCGTCCACCAATACATATCCGGCATCGGTCTTTTGGATAGAAACGGTTCTTTCCTCCGGCTTCTTCCCCCTAAAGGCCGGCATGGACTGCAAAACTTCCCAAAGCAGCTCCTCATCATAGGAAACCACCGGCTGCAGGCTCCGTTCCTTTGCCGCAAACAGATTTTCAATCCAAAGGTAGGAGTTCTGCCTGCCCAAATAGGATTGAAGGGCCTCCTTAAAGTCAAAGGTATAGTCCACATCCTCCGGCTCTATCCGAAAGGCATTCCCTTCCCCGTCATATATGGTCAAGCCGGCATAAGAACAACTCTTCAGCAATTCTTCATTTACTTCCTCCACCGTTTTCCCCGTACAATAAATACCGTTCATCCATGTTCCGTAGCTGAACCCATTTTTATAATATTCCGCAAGGCCCAGATAGGATACTGCAAGGAAGAGGAACGCTGCTAAGAGGAAAAGGCCGATTCTTCTTACTATTTTCTTTCTCATTCTATCTTATTTCTTCTCTAAGTCCGTTTCATCAAATGCTTCACTGATGGCCTCCCCTGCAGGCACCATGGGAAATACTTTGTCATCTTCCGGTATCACGCATTCGATAAGCACAGGCGCCTTCATGGCAATCGCTTTTTCTATCGCCGGCCCTACTTCTTCTTTTTTCGTTACCTTGATTGCCTCGCAGCCTAAACCTTGTGCCACCAGACAAAAATCTACCTTAT
This sequence comes from Lachnospiraceae bacterium, assembly GCA_011958945.1. GTDB lineage: Bacteria > Bacillota > Clostridia > Lachnospirales > Lachnospiraceae > Kineothrix. Next base: position 13,443 of record BLLT01000062.1, read on the forward strand.
CATTCAAAACCGTCTGTGAATACCTTTGCCCATAGAATAAAGTCTGCCACTGGCGTACCATCCCCAGCACATGGTTATTGATGACAATCTGAATAATGGGAATATTGTAACGGCTGGCTGTAGCCAGTTCGTTCATGTTCATCCTGAAACAGCCGTCTCCGGCGATGTTGACGCATATTTTCTCCGGTTTTCCCATCTTTGCGCCAATGCATGCGCCCAGGCCATATCCCATCGTTCCCAAACCGCCGGAACTGATAAATGTACGCGGTTTTGAATATTTATAATATTGGGCTGCCCACATCTGATGCTGCCCTACATCGGTAGTCACAATGGCTTCACCGCCTGTTACCCTATCCAGTTCTTCAATCACATAGGGGCAGGATAACGCATTCTTATTATAGTTTAACGGATATTTTTCCTTCAAATCCTGTATGTGCCCAATCCAATCTTTATGCTCCATCTGAGGCAGCAGACGGTTGATTTCCGTCAGCACTTCCTTTAAATCTCCCACCACAAAGGCCTCTGTCCGGATATTTTTATTGATTTCTGCCGCATCGATATCAATCTGAATCACTTTGGCATGGCTGGCAAACCTGGCAGCATTTCCCACTACCCGGTCGGAAAACCTGGCGCCCAATGCCACTAAAAGGTCGCACTCGCTAACGCCCAGATTGGAGGTCTTCGTTCCATGCATGCCAATCATTCCCGTATATAAAGCATCGTGGCCGTCAAAAGCCCCTTTCCCCATCAGAGTATCGCACACAGGGGCATCCAGCTTTTTGGCAAATTCCGTCACTTCTTTGGCCGCTTCCGAAATTACGGCGCCGCCGCCTACGTAAATATACGGTTTTTTTGCTTTCTGCATCAATTCCAGCACTTTTTCGATGTCCTGCCCGGAATACTGTTTATCCTGGGAGGCATCCTTCGCAAGGGAATCCGCCGCTCCCGGCTCATACTCACAAAGGTTTGCCGTTACATCCTTCGTAATATCCACCAGCACCGGGCCTGGACGTCCGCTTCCTGCTATTTTAAATGCCTTCCGCAAAGTATCCGCCAATATATTCACATCTTTTACAATATAGCCATGCTTGGTAATGGGCATAGTCACGCCCGCAATATCCACTTCCTGGAAGGAGTCTTTTCCCAGTAAAGGGAGATTCACATTACAGGTAATGGCCACCATCGGTACGGAATCCATATAAGCCGTAGCAATTCCTGTAACCAGATTCGTTGCCCCCGGTCCGCTGGTAGCAAGGCATACCCCTACCTTTCCTGTGGCCCTGGCATAACCATCCGCCGCATGGGCCGCCCCTTGTTCATGGGAGGTTAAAATATGGTTGATTTCGTCTCTATGTTTATATAACGCATCATATACATTTAATATAGTTCCTCCCGGATAGCCGAAAACGGTATCCACACCCTGTTCCTTTAAGCATTCCATTACTATTTCCGCGCCGGTAAGCTGCATCGTTATACCCTCCATTCCAATCCTGTGTCCATTTGCTCAATCCTCTGTTTACTTACGGGGCACTTCCAAAATCGCCCCCTTATTGCCGCTGGTCACTAACTCTCTGTAGCGTGACAAATAACCGGTAGTTACCTTCGGCTCCCTGGGCTGCCATTTTTCACGTCTCGCTTCCAGTTCTTCCTCCGATACTTTCATTTCAATGGTATTCTCCGGAATATTGATGCTGATGATATCACCTTCTTCTACCAGGGCAATCGGACCGCCCACCGCTGCTTCCGGGGATACATGCCCGATGGATGCCCCGCGGGAAGCGCCGGAAAAACGTCCGTCTGTAATCAATGCCACACTGGCGCCCAGCCCCATTCCGGCGATAGCTGAGGTGGGATTTAACATTTCCCTCATCCCCGGTCCGCCTTTCGGGCCTTCGTAACGGATAACCACTACATCCCCCGCTACGATTTTCCCGCCTTTGATGGCATCTATTGCATCCTCTTCACAATCAAATACCCTTGCCGGCCCTTCATGCACCATCATTTCAGGCACTACTGCCGAACGCTTTACCACGCAGGAATCCGGTGCCAGGTTGCCTTTTAACACCGCAATACCTCCTGTTTCACTGTAAGGGTTTTCCAATGGACGGATTACTTCCGGATTCCTGTTGATACAGCCTTTTATATTTTCCCCTACGGTCTTTCCTGTCACCGTCATTAAATCGGTGTAGAGCAGGCCCTTTTTATTCAATTCGTTCATAACCGCATAGATGCCGCCCGCTTCGTTTAAGTCTTCCATATAGGTAGGGCCTGCAGGAGCCAGATGGCAAAGGTTCGGCGTCTCTGCCGAAAGCTTATTCGCCACTTCCAAATCCAGTTCCACCCCTGCTTCATGGGCGATAGCCGGGAGATGCAGCATAGAATTGGTGGAGCATCCCAGTGCCATGTCCATCCGGAGGGCATTTAGGAAAGCTTTCTCGCTCATAATATCACGGGGCTTGATATCCCTTTCCACCAGTTCCATAATTTTCATGCCCGCATGCTTTGCCAGACGAATTCTTTCTGAATATACCGCCGGAATCGTTCCGTTTCCTTTCAGCCCCATTCCCAACGCTTCTGTCAGGCAATTCATAGAATTGGCCGTGTACATGCCGGAACAGGAACCGCAGGTAGGACATACTTTCTCTTCAAATTCACACAGTTCTTCCATGGACATAGTACCCGCCGCAACACTTCCCACTGCTTCGAACATGGAGGAGAGGCTTCTCTTTTCCCCTTTCACATGCCCGGCCAGCATAGGGCCGCCGGAACAAAAAATGGTAGGGATATTCAGCCTGGCTGCCGCCATCAAAAGCCCCGGCACATTCTTGTCACAGTTGGGCACCATCACCAGACCGTCAAATCCATGGGCAAGCGCCATACACTCTGTGCTGTCGGCGATCAAATCCCTGGTTACCAGAGAATATTTCATCCCAATATGGCCCATAGCAATTCCGTCGCAAACCGCGATGGCAGGAAACACTACCGGCATCCCCCCCGCCATAGCCACCCCAAGCTTAACCGCCTCCACGATCTTATCCAGATTCATATGCCCCGGTACAATCTCATTATAAGAACTTACAATACCAATCATCGGCCGTTTTCTTTCTTCCTCAGTATAGCCTAAAGCATTAAACAAACTTCTGTGCGGCGCCTGCTGGGTGCCTGTTTTCACGGAATCACTTCTCATTTTTCTCTCCATTTCTGCGCGGCCTTTGTACCCCGGCATTTCCGGGGCTTTTCATTTTTTTCTTTGTTACGATTTTTATCTCATCAAGTTTGCGGGCGCCGCGCATGCACAAACTTGCCAAGCTGCTATTTATACACGATATACTCCTCATTCTCATACACTGGCTTCCTTTGGCCCTCCAGCCAGTTCCATGGAATGGTATCGTAAGTCTGATAGAATTCCCAGCGGAATTTTCCCGTTTCCGGCATCGTCATCTCTTTATGGAGCAAAATTGTATCCGCCTCTTCTATATTCTGGTTTTCACACTCTATATCATAATAAAATTTTAGAAGGTACTGCTGGTAACAGTCAGTTACACAAAGGTTGCCCGCTTCTTCCAACCCTGCATTTTCCAGAGCATCCTTTGCATAATATTCTGTTATCCCGTATTCCCCATTATACCCCTTGGAAATCAATAATGCAAATGACAGCACAATACATGCCATAATCGCCATATTCGATATGGAGAAAATAATTCCCCGTTTCTCCTGCCCCTGGTTTTTTTCCTTCCCCATTTGGGCCACTCTCCCTTTTCCAGCCAGAAGAAGTTCTCCCGCCATTTGCCCTAAACAACATATGAGCATAGCCACCGGCACACCTATATAAGAGTAAACCCTGAAATAAGGCAATGCACACTGAATCAGCAAAATCACTGGCATGAGGAGCAGAGTCACCGCTGTCAGCAGCGGGAGGAAATAGCGGGCTCTATCCCCTTTTTTATATTCCTTCCACCCCCATAAGAGCACAAACACAATACCAATCCCGGTAACCGGCAGCAGGAAACTGCCTATTTTTGGGTAATACAAATTAAATAATGACACAAACCATTCAAACAGCCTGGGAAGATATCCCTGGCGATCCACACTCTGGATATAAGGTGTTGCCAGCATATATTCTATTCCTGTGCGCAATGACTGGAACGGCGCCGAGCAGATAATGCTTACATGCCCGAGCCCAAAAAACTCCCCTCCCTCCGCCTTACTTAACAGATTGGAGCCAATGGCCAGCCAAATCACCGCATATAACAGCACGGTATGGAAGGCCGCCGCAAGGCTGCTTATGATCAGGTTCACCAATGGTTTTATTTTTCCTAAGGAAAGAAGGAAAAGCCCTCCGGCAATGCAGACCGGAATCACCCAATATACACTGCTTGGCAGGATATACAGCCCGAAAGTAAGGGAAACGGAAAAAGCCCCGTAATATTTAAAATCCCTTTTCGTCTCCCTTTCTTCTTTCCAGCCAATTTTCTGTAACATACAAATAGCCATCAGGAAACAGGATACCGCCAAGGTATAGCCTCTCCCCTGTACCGCCAGCTGGTTCACCAGGTTCATACAGGAATACAAAAGCACACAGACAAAAGACCACCCGTAAGAAAAGCATTTCCTCCCTATCCGGTAAAGCAAGACCTGATTGAGCAAAGCCGCCAGATAAGACATTCCACGCAGGCCGATAACCGAATTGCCAAACAGGTTTAAGAAACCGGAAAGCACGGAATACCCCACATGATTATTGGGCAAAGGCCAATGGATCGCTGCATACACCGGCCCTTTGCTGATAAAATAATAATATGTATATAATTCATCATACCAAGGGGTCAAAGCAAACATCCGAATGCCATAATAAACCGCCATCCAAAGAAACCATAAGGCAAACAGCCCGTTTTCCCTGTCCTTTATAAATTTTCTATTTATGAAGTCTTTCCACAAGCAAATCACCCATCTTCGAACAGGACACTTTCTCACAGCCTTCCGACATAATGTCCACCGTCCTGTAGCCTTCTTTCAGTACTTCTTTCACGGCTGCTTCCACTGCATCCGCCTCTTTATCCAAGTCAAAAGTATATCTTAGCATCATCGCCGCCGAAAGAATGGTAGCTATCGGGTTGGCAATGTCTTTCCCTGCGATATCCGGGGCAGAACCATGGCTCGGTTCATATAAACCGAATTTCGTATCGTTCAAAGATGCGGAAGCTAACATCCCGATAGAACCGGTCACCATACTCGCCTCATCGGAAAGGATATCCCCGAACATATTTTCCGTCAAAATCACATCGAACTGTGCGGGATCTTTCACAAGCTGCATGGCACAGTTGTCCACCAGCATATGCTCCAACATCACATCAGGATAATCCTTAGCCACTTCTTCCACTACCGCCCTCCAAAGCCTGGAAGAGTCCAGCACATTGGCTTTATCCACGCTGGTTACCTTTTTCTTTCTTTTCCTGGCGATATCAAAACCCTTGATGGCGATACGGCGAATTTCATTTTCATCATAGGTAAGGGTATCGACTGCCTTTCTTACCCCGTTCTCCTCCACCGTCTTCCTTTCCCCAAAGTACAGCCCGCCGGTGAGTTCCCTCATAATCAGCATATCAAAACCTTTGGCGCTGATTTCCTCCTTTAGAGGGCATGCACCTGCCAGTTCTTCATATAATACTGCCGGGCGCAAATTCGCAAAAAGATTGAGTGCCTTGCGAATCCCGAGAAGCCCTGCCTCCGGCCGCAGGTTCGGGGGAAGTTTATACCAGGGGGATGTAGTAGTGTCACCGCCAATCGAACCCATCAGCACCGCATCCGCGGCTTTTGCGTCCGCCACCGCCTCTTCTGTCAGCGGAACCCCATGTACATCGATGGAAGCCCCTCCCATCAGAATATCTTTATATTTTATTTCATGTGCGTAAATCTGGGCCACCTTATCCAGTACTTTTTTGGCCTCCCTTACGATTTCCGGCCCGATGCCATCGCCCGGAATACAGGTAATATTTAATTCCATAATGCTTCGCTCCTTCTGTTTAGCATAGTAAAGTATCAAAGACTACTTTCAACATAATATCGTATAATAAGTGAAAATTCAAGGGGATTAAAATAAAAAAGAATTGGCCCAGCGGCCAAT
>BLLT01000063.1 GCA_011958945.1 Lachnospiraceae bacterium
GAAAGAATCTGCCCCTCGCCGAAGGCGATTTGGAATGAGCAGATTCCGTAACAGTGAAGCCGAAGGCTGAACTGTTACAAATTTATTTCCGTATGCAAGGTATTGACATAGACTCCCATTGCTTGATAAGATAGAATCATGGGTTAATAGGTCTTAGAACAGATGGTTCAAAAAGAGACGGAATATAATATTTGAATTATGCCAATAAATACATCGAACAAAATATAATAGTACTTAGACAATAGGCGGAAAACAGGAGGAAATTAGTCATGTATCATTGCCATATTCATTTCTATTTAGCAGGAAGTCCGTGCAGAGTATTGGAAGCGGTAAAAGAAATGTCTCCATTGGAGCATTTTACCCATGAATTTTTTGAGAGCAATGAGCCGGATGAGGTATTAGCCTCAAAGGCAGATGTGATCATGGTGAACCTTCAGGACATGAACGAAAAAGAGATAGTGCAGATGCTAATCGGGGCGAAGCGTAAGGAAACGGAACTGATTCTTCTCGCAGATAAAAGGCAGATTGGACTGTTGGGGGAATTCTTGCCTGAAATCAAAGATATATGGACCATGCCTATGTCTGAAGAGGAAATGAGATTCCATTTCCTAAGGTGGCAGCAGACCTGTAAAATGAGCAAAGACTATTGGCAGACAAGCCATTATTTTGAAGCTACAATTAACAATGTCCCTAACCTCATCTGGTACAAGGATAAGGAGGGTGTCCATAAGAAAGTAAATGACAGCTTCTGCCGGATGGTGAACAAATCCAAGGAACAGGTGGAAGGGCAGCGCCATGCCTATATTTGGGATGTAGAACAGGATGATCCGGCCTGCGTGGAGTCGGAACGGATAGTCATGGAAAAGGAAGAGACCTGTGTATCCGAAGAAGTGATTACAACAGGAATGGGAATGAGGACACTGACAACATATAAATCCCCCTTATATGACCTGGACGGAAGTGTGGTAGGAACAGTAGGGGTAGCCATTGACGTAACCAAAGAGCGGGCTTACGAACAGGAAATTATAAACAAGAACCACACCTTGGAGGCAATCTTTACCACAATGGATAGCGGAATCATCTGCCATACGCTGGATGGATCGAAGATTCTCAGCATTAACCGGGCAGCGCTTAAAATTCTAGGGTATGATTCCCAGGAAGAACTGATGGAAGTTGGGTTCGACATGGTGGCATCTACGGTAGTGGACGAGGATAAGAAGAGGTTAAAGGAAAGCATAGAGAGTTTGGTAAAAGCTGGAGACAGTGTCAGTGTGGAATATCGGGCACGGCATAAAAATGGGGAAATCATCCATGTAATGGGCAATATTAAGCTTTTGATGGAAAATGGGGAGTTGATTTATCAACGTTTCCTTTTGGATTGTACGGCTCAGAAACAGGAGGAAAAAAAGAAAGAAAGGCGTCAGATGGAATTGATTCAGGCGCTGAGCATTGATTATAATCTGGTCTGCTTTTTTGACTTGCAAACGGGTATGGGGATGACCCTCAGATATGATGAAAATAGCTGGCCGATGCCTGCCTGTCTGACATCAGGCAGCATATCATTTGAAGAATGCATAGGATTTTACATACAGGAATATGTTCACGAGGAGGATAAGGAGATGCTCATGGAAGCATCTTCCCAGGAAAAGATACAGGAGGAACTGAAGGATAAAAATCTTTATTGTATCAATTACCGTACTTGCAAGGACGGTGAAACAAAGTATTATCAGATGAAAGTAGTGCGGGCAGGAAAATGGGAAGGGATACACGGTATTGTTTTAGGCCTGCATAGCGTGGATGAGGAGACAAGAAGCGAAATGGAGAAGAAAAACCTGTTAGAAGATGCGCTTTTGCAGGCAAACAGGGCGAGCAAGGCGAAAAGTGTGTTTCTTTCGAATATGTCTCATGATATCCGCACGCCGATGAATGCGATCGTTGGATTTACCGCTTTAGCGATTACCCATATTGAACACAGGGAGCAGGTAGAAGAATACCTGAAGAAAATAATGACATCGGGGAATCATCTGCTGAGCCTGATTAATGATGTTCTGGACATGAGCAGGATAGAAAGCGGACGGATTCATTTGGAAGAAAAATTATGCAGTTTGCCGGATATCCTGCATGGCCTGCGCAATATTTTGCAGGCTGATATCCATGCAAAACAGCTGGATTTGTATATTGATGTTGTGGATGTGATGGATGAGGATATTTATTGTGATAAGCTGCGCCTGAATCAGGTGCTGCTAAATTTGCTGAGCAATTCTGTAAAGTATACGGGTGCAGGCGGGATTGTCAGCATGAGAATTATGGAAAAGGGAGGGGCGCAGTCAGGATATGCCAATTATGAATTCCACATTAAAGATAATGGAATTGGTATGAGCGAAGAGTTTGTAAGGCATATTTTTGAACCTTTTGAGAGGGAGAAGACCACTACAATCAGCGGGATTCCGGGAACCGGCTTAGGGATGGCGATTACGAAAAATATCGTGGATATGATGAACGGAACGATCGAAGTAAAAAGCGAGCAGGGGGTAGGAACCGAGTTCATTGTCAGCTTCTCTTTCCGGATACATACGGGGCGAAAAGAACCGGTGGACATTCCGGAATTGAAAAACTGCAGGGCATTGGTGGTGGACGATGACTTTAATACATGCGACAGTGTAACCTATATGCTAGGGCAGCTGGGAATGCGGGCAGAATGGACTTTGTCAGGGAAGGAAGCTGTGCTGCGTACTCATCAGGCGGTGGTCCGGGGGGATAATTACTTCGTATATATCGTGGATTGGCTGCTGCCCGATATGAATGGGGTTGAGGTGACCAGAAGAATCAGGAAAGAGATGGGCGATGATGTGCCGATTATCGTTTTGACAGCTTATGACTGGTCTGAAATTGAGGATGAAGCCAAAGAGGCAGGGGTTTCGGCATTTTGCAGTAAACCACTATTTTTGTCGGAGTTAAGAAGCTGCCTGCATTCTGTGATTAGTACGGATGACGGGAAAGAAATGAAAACGGATGATATGCCGGAAAAAATATATTCTGGACGCATCCTCCTGGCAGAGGATAATGAATTGAACCAGGAAATTGCGGAAGCAATTTTAGGGGATGCAGGGTTTACTACGGAGATTGCCGGCGATGGGCGGACAGCCGTGGATATGCTGAAAAAATCGGAACCGGGATATTATGAACTGATATTAATGGATGTCCAGATGCCGGTGATGAACGGCTATGAGGCCACTAAGGAAATCCGCAGGCTGGAAAATAAGGAACTGGCAAATATACCGATTCTGGCAATGACTGCCAATGCTTTTGAAGAAGATAAGAAGGAAGCGCTGAAATGCGGCATGAACGGCCACATTGCCAAACCGATTGATATCAATTTATTACTGAAGACTTTGAGCGAGGTGCTGGGATAGGAATGAGGGAAAGGAATGGTGGGCTTTATGGTTAAAAAGTTACGGATGGGGCAGATTTTAAACAACTTATGGCTTATTTTAGTTTTGTTCGCGTTGGGCGGTTTTTTGTGCTGGAAGATGGGGCCGGGTCTTTTCGATTTGCTGAAAGGCCCAAAAAGGCTGACGTCTGAGTCGAACTTGGAGAGCATGGAAGGGAAATATGTTTCCTGGGAAGTGAAATACCCTGTGGATGAGTATATGGAAACAACGAAGACGACGAAAATCAACGGGGTTTCCACCGGAACGAAAAAGAAAAGTTCATCCTGGCTGGTGATTGATTATGACAGAGGGATTTGCTTATCGGTGGAAGTGCCGGTGAAGCGTTTTGAAGAGATGGATGCCCAGGCGGATATTTTTTATGAGTTCTTAGAGCAGGAAACGGAAATGGAATTAGACGTGGACGGCATTGTGGTTGCCGGCACACTGGAAGTGCTGGAGGGTGAAGAATTAAGTTATTTTAAACAGTTGGCAAGCTACGCTGGCCTTCCTGTGGAAGCCAAGGTATATCATATCGGCGATGGGGTAATAAAGGGGGAAAGCAAAACCAACATTTATGGCCTGATGGCCATAGGCGTGTTTATCCTTCTGATGGGGATATTTATTTTGGTAAAAACATTGAAAAATTCAGCCGGGAAACTGGTGGACAAATATCTGGAAAGCCACCCGGGCATTACGATGGAGCGGCTGGAGAGCGATTTTGCGTCAGCACAGGAAGTAAGTAAGGTTTGGGTAGGGAAAAACTGGACTTTCAGCGCTAAATTGGATGAGTTACTGTTCGATAACAGACAGGTAGTCTGGGTACATACCGGTTCTGTAAGGCGAGGGAGGAACGTCAACTTTTATGTATGGTGGTACATGATAGATGGCAGTGAGGAATCGGTATCCCTGTCTTCGGAAAAGAAATGCAAAGCGGTGATGGAAAAATATAATCAGTTTTCCCATATGTTAGTGGGGAATAATCCGGAATACGGATATATGCTGCAAAATGACAGGGAAGCATTTTTAAATATGAAATACCGGAGCAGCGGGATGGAAGAAAATATGGGATGACGGAACTGGTGCGTTAAGCGCTGGCGAGGCGAGAGGAAGGCTATGGTGGCTAAAGGAGATGCAGGAAAGTATTAAACCGCCGGTAGAGGTGAAATACAAGGAAGAACTGGAAGCTTTGAAAAGCAATGATATGGGGAGACGTCCGGAAAACTGGATGCTGTCGCCAAAGGCAGTCCGTACTTTTATTCTGGGGAGCACCCAGCCTATAGAGTATGAGGGGAAGGAAGTCCGGATTGGGAAGAAATACTATGGAAATGACGTGCTGGTGGAGCGATGCATCGTCACTCTGGCGGGCAACCGCGGCCTTATGCTGGTGGGAGAGCCGGGAACGGCCAAGACGATGCTGTCCGAACTGCTTTCCGCGGCCATCAGCGGAGTAAGTACCAATACGATTCAGGGTACAGCGGGAACTACGGAGGATATGATAAAATATTCGTGGAATTATGCCCTGCTGCTGGCTAAGGGTCCCAGCCGGGAGGCCCTGGTGCCGGCACCTCTTTACATAGGTATGGAAAGGGGGATACTGACCCGTTTTGAGGAAATAACCAGAACACCGGCAGAGATTCAGGATAGTTTAATCAGTGTTATGAGCGATAAGATATTGAATGTGCCGGAGTTGGGGGATAGTGGTTTTTTATTTGCCCGACCCGGCTTTAATGTTATCGGTACGGCGAATACAAGGGATAAGGGCGTGAACGAAATGAGCAGCGCGCTGAAACGCCGGTTTAACTTTGAAACGGTTATGCCGGTTCGGGAAGTGGCTGTGGAAAAGCAGATTATAATAAATGAGGTGAATCAGCTGGCACGGGAGAGCCATGTCCATATGGAGGCGGACGAGGATGTGGCGCAGCTTTTGGCATCCACGTATCATGAACTGAGGGAAGGGATTTCTTCTTATGGACATAGGATAGACAAGCCTTCAGCGGTTATGAGCACGGCTGAGGCGGTTTCCGTTTATTATCAGACTATGCTGACCGGTTATTATTATGGGGAAAAGCGTATGAGCGTAGACTGCCTTGTCCAGAATCTGGTAGGTGCCGTCTCCAAAGAAAATAAGGAAGATTTGGGGAAGGTAAGGGAATATTTTAATACGGTGGTTAAAGATAAAAGCAGCAAAGAGGGTGGATTATGGAAACAATATTACGATGCAAGGAAATGGCTGAAATAATGCTTCTGCCCATCAGGCATCACAGCCCGGCGTGTTCCATCCAGATAAAGAAAGTAATTGAAAAGTGGAAGCCCTCCTCCATACTGGTGGAAGGGCCGGAAAATGCCAATTCTCTGCGGGAAATCATGGTGCATGGGGAGACCAAAGCGCCTTTTGCCATCTATTATTCCTACCATGACAAGGGAGGGAAGCTTTCCAAAGAAAAAGCGCATTATAAATGCTATTATCCGTTTCTGGAATATTCGCCGGAACTGACCGCTTTGCGGGAAGCCGCGGGCAGGGGAATAGAAGCGGCATTCATTGATTTGCCCTATGGGGATATCCTGGCAGCCTCTAAGGAAGGGAAGGGCCTTTTAAAGGAGGAAGAGAAGAATAATTATAATGACGATTATCTGCTTTCCGGAAATGCCTATATCAAACGGCTTTGTGAAAAGACAGGGCTGCGCAGCTTTGATGAATTCTGGGAAAAGTATTTTGAAATAAATGGTCTATATGAAGAAAGTGATATATGGTTTTCCCATCTGATGACTTATTGCTGCCTGGCCAGGGAAAGTACTCCGACAGAGTCCATGGAAGGGGATGGCTGTTTGGAGCGGGAGGCCCATATGGCGGCAAAAATCGTACAGTGCGCCATGTTCCATGGGATGAAAGGGGAAAAGGAGGGGCAGTGGGAAGAAAATCTTATGGCCTGGATGGAGCCTTATAGAATCCTTGTGATAACCGGTGGATTCCATACGCCGGGAATCAGGGAACGATTATCCGGAAGCGGATGGGAGGAAACAAAACGTCTGCTGGATAGTAAAACTGTCCGCATACCCCGGGAATATCAGAGCGTATACTTGATGCCCTATTCCATGGAAGCGGCGGATGCATTAAACGGCTATGCCAGCGGCATGCCTTTTGCGGGCTTTTATCAGAAGGTATGGGAGGGGAGCGGGGAAACAGAGACGCCCTATGAAAAGGCGGTATTGGATATGCTTGTAACCGTGGGCAAAGAAGTGAGAAAGAAAGAAGGGTATCTATCCACCTATGACGAAATCTGTGCATGGCAAATGGCACAAGGCCTTGGAGAACTGCGCGGCAAGCCCCAGCCGGGCGCTTTTGAATTGTGGGATGCGGTACTGGCATCCTATGTAAAAGGGGAGTATAATATTTCTTCCGCCATGCCAATGATGATTTTGAAAAAGCAGATGATAGGAAGGGGAGTAGGCAGTCTTTGTCCATTGGCGGATGTGCCGCCTATTCTTCATGATTTTGAGGCCAAATGTAAGAACTTTGGCCTAAAAGTCCGTGCCGCATCGGAAACGGAAACAATTCTGTCGATTTTTTCCAGCAAGAAACATAGGAATGAGAGTATGTTCTTTCACCAGACGGTATTTGTGGGAACATCTTTTGCCAGAAGGGTGAAAGGGCCCAATCTGCAATTGGGAAAAGATAAAAACCTGATACGGGAAACCTGGAAGTATAAGTGGAGTGCGGAGGTACCGGCGGCCCTAATCGATGTGTCCGTCCATGGGGCTGCTGTGGAAGAAGCGGCGGCCAGCCTGGTGAAGGAACAGCTGAAAGAGGATATGGGGGCAGGGCGGGCTGCAGTGCTGCTGACCCAGGTATTTGAGATGGGGCTGAGCAGCCAGCTGGAAACGGTGTATGAAAGAGTGTATGAACTGATGGCCAGGGATACGGACTTTTATTCCATAGCAGAAGCGGTAAAAGCGTTGATGATGATGGAGGAATTGAGCGGTTTATATGGCTCCAAGCTGGAGATTGCCCGGCTGATGCATGAAGGGGTGAGAAAACTGATTGGGCTGCTCCCGTCCATGGCAGGGATTAAGGAGGAAAACCTTTCTTCCTGCATGGAAGCGGTGAAACTGTTGTATCAGGTTACAGGCAAAGACAGCAGTGCGGATGGGGAAAAAGAAGCATATTATGAGGCATTGGATAAAATGTGCAAAAACAGGGAAATCAATGCGGGGCTGCATGGCTGTATCCATGGGATTCTTTATGGCAGCCAAAGAGAGTCGGCACAAGCTGTGGAGGGCGCCTGCCTGGGATATTTGACGGGAACAAGGGAACAGCTTTTACAGACGGCAGTTTTCTTCCGCGGATTGTTTTATACGGCAAAGGATTTGATATTCGTTGGAGGAAAGATTCTGGAAATGCTGGATGACTTTTTTGGCAGGGTGGAGGAAAAAGAGTTTATGGAACTGCTGCCTCAGCTGCGTATGGCGTTCGCCTATTTTACGCCTGGGGAGACGGATAAAATAGCTATGAGGGCGGCAAAACTCCATGGGAAGGAGCAGGAGAATATCCTTCTTCGGAAGGAGATTATGCCGGAATGGTATGCTTATGGCCAGGAACTGGATGCTTATGCCAGGGGGCATATGGCATAGTGGATGATTGCCAGGATAGGTATGGGGAGATGGTCAGGGTAGGAAAGGATGGAGTATTGGGGATGGCAAAGGAGCAGGATGTTCTAAACCGATGGCGTTTGGTGCTCGGGAAATATGCGAAGGAGCAGATTCCGTTTTCAGGGGAGCAGGACGGGCTGACGGAGATGGAGCAAGTGCTGGATTATCTGTATTCCAGGGAATATGGGGAGGAGCAGGATATCCGCAGGGAACGGGGCGGGGGAAGCGAGAATTCGCGCCTGACAGTGCCTCATTGGATTGCTAAGATGAAAAAGCTGTTTCCGAAGCATACGGTAGAGATTATGGAGCGTCATGCGCTGGAACGGTATGGGATGACGGAACTGCTGACTGACCCTGAGGTGCTTAGAAAGCTGGAACCTAATAAAGAACTTCTAAAGACGATATTGGGATTAAAGCATATGATGAAGGGGGAAGTGCTCGTCCTGGCCAGGGAAATTGTCCGGCAGGTGGCGGAGGAATTGACAAAAAAGCTGGAGCAGGAACTTCAGAAATCTTTTTTCGGAATGTTGAATAAAAGTACAAGCAGCCCGGTCCGTTCGGCCAGAAACCTGGATATGAAGAAAACTATCCGGAGGAATCTGAAGAATTATGATACGGAGCGGGAACAGCTTGTGCTAAAGGAGATATTTTTTCATGGGCGGATGAAGAAATATAATATGTGGCGGATTATCATTTGTGTGGATGAAAGCGGCTCCATGCTGGACTCCGTGATTCATAGTGCGGTCATGGCGGGGATTTTTGCGAAGCTCCCTATGCTGGATACCCGTTTGGTGATTTTTGATACCAATGTGGTGGATTTGAGCGGATATGTGGAAGACCCGGTGGAGACGTTAATGAGTATCCAGCTTGGTGGAGGAACCAATATTGCGGGGGCTCTTTCTTATTGCGAGAAGCTTATCGATTTCCCTTATCGGACGATGGTAGTCCTTGTGTCTGACCTGTATGAAGGCGGCGGATATCAGAATTTGTACCGGGTTAGCAGGGATATCATAGAAAGCGGGGCAAAACTAATCGCACTGACGGCATTGGATATGGAAGCCAATCCCAGCTACGACAGGAGGGCGGCGGCGGAACTGGCTTCTTTGGGCGCTTCGGTAGGGGCGATGACACCGGAAGAACTGGCGGAATTTATCGGAAAAAGTATTGGGTAGGGGATATGGAAGACTGGAAAGAAATCTTAAGGGAAGCGGACGAGGATTATCTTATAGGTATTTCCAATAAGGGAATTGTAAAACGGGCTTATAAGGATAAGGAAGAAGGAAATTACGAGGTGCTTTCTTTCGGGAGCGATGCTATAGTCAGGGTAGGAGGGGAAAATGTACAGATTAAAAGCCCATTGGGGGATAGCATCTGTTCCTGCCCTTCACGCTCTATTTGCCGTCATGTGGTGCTGGGGATATTGGCGCTGAAGGAGCGGATGGAGAAACAAGTATCCGAAAAACAAGGTTTGGAGCAGAAAGTGCGGGAAGAGATTGCCGGATACTCCTTATCTTCCATCCGGCGGGTTCTGAGTGGCCGTCAGTTCCAGGATGCCGTCAGCCATATGAAGGCGGCACAGGGCGGGAATATCAGATATTCCAGCACGGTTACCGTAGAACTTCCCTGGATGGGGCAAAAGGTAAAGCTGCTTTCCCCGCTGGCATATTCTTCCTGCACCTGCCATAAGAAAGAGTTTTGTCCGCACAAGGCAGCTGCCATATTGTGGTGCCAGCTGGAGGCAGGGCAGCTAACCATAGAGGAACTGGAAAAAGAAGCGCAAAGGAAACCGGAAAGAGACAAAAAACAGATAGAGGATGCTGCCAGGCAGACGGCAGTATTTATAGAGGAACTTTTAAATACGGGGCTGGCCAGAATTCCTTCCGACGCCACAGACTATATGGAACGCCTGGCCATCATCAGCCATAATGCCAGGCTGGCCAAATTCGAAGGATACTGGCGGGCTCTAAAGGATTCCTATGACGGATATCTGAAAAGGAAGGCCTCCTTTTGCCTATCCAAATTGACGGATCAGACTGCAAAACTTTACCGCAGGGCAAAACAGCTTCTGGAAGAGGAAGACGGCGGGAAAACGGAAGAATTGTCGGGAGAGTTTAGGGCAGAATATGTGCCGGTGGGGGATTTGGACTTAATCGGAATTGCAATGGAACATTTTGAGAGCCAGGCGGGATACGAAGGGGAAACCATATATTTTCTGGAAGCGAATACAAAGGAATGGTATTCATATACTTTGGCAAGGCCGGTTTTTTATGAGAAATCCGGAAGGCGAAGGAAGAATGGAAAGGCTGGCGCACCCTGGGGGCTGGCCCTTTCCATGGAAGAACTGGCAAAGGCAAAAATTACCCTGACTGGGGCTAAATGTGATGGGAGAAGAAGGCTCTCTTCCAGCCAGGATACAAAAGGGGAGATCATCGCAGGCAATCGAAGGGCGTTTAGGCTTTGCGCAGAGGAACTGGGCGGATGGTATTACCGGGATTTCGGCCTTCTTTATGAGGAACGGGTAAACAGGAAAAATATTTCCTGGCTGGAAGAGAAGGAAGGGGAAGGGATAGATCTGGTATTTTTACGCCCGGCTTCCATAAAAAAGGCCTGTTTTTCAGAAACAGAGCAAAAGCTGTTTATGAACCTATATGATGAAGAGGGCAGGGAAGTCATAGTGGAAGTGGCGTATTCCCAAAAAGAAGCATGGGGAATACGCTATCTGGAACGGATAGAGGAATCTAATCCCCCATGTTTTTTTGGTAAAATCTATCATAAAGACGGCAAAATCAGAATGTATCCGGTGGCAGTGCTGGAAAAGGAGGAATTGCTGGAAGATGCAATTGATCAAGGAAAACCTCCCATAAAAGAAAACGTTGAGGCTGCCGAGCCATGCGATCAGGAAAAAGAGAAAATACTGGAGACACTGCTTAAGGACGTTTCCGGTTTGCTGGAGGAACTATATCAAAGCGGTTTTAATACCGTCCATGACAGTACATTACAGGAAATGGAGAAAGCGGGAAAATTAGCCGGGCAGTGTGGCATGGAATATCTGGAAGGCAAAATGAAAGCACTGGCGGATGGCCTGTCCATGCGCCGCCACCAGTTGAGGGCTATGCCGGACAAACTGGCGGAAACCTATGCTGAATTAATAGAATACTTATATCTGTGCCGAACCAAAATTACTTTGGATATGGGGCGGAAATTTTATCAATAGGAAAGGAGCATCCTGTCATGATGAACCCAAAAGATTTACGGAGC
The DNA here is from genome assembly GCA_011958945.1 of Lachnospiraceae bacterium. GTDB lineage: Bacteria > Bacillota > Clostridia > Lachnospirales > Lachnospiraceae > Kineothrix. The sequence goes on from BLLT01000063.1 coordinate 11,337, forward strand.
AGTAAAATGTCGGAGGCCTTAGGCTTATTCAATCTTCCGGAGGAACAGTTGGGAACAGCGGAGGCATATATAATGCAGGAGGAAGGGGAAGAGGGGTTAAAACGTCTGGCATTCCAGGATTTATCTTCCATCCCTTCTGAGAAATTTATAAAAATATTCAGGGAACTTGGGAAAAAAGGAAAAAAAGAAGAGGCTTCCAGGCTGTTCCGGCTTCTTTTTACTATCGGGGAATGTACTTGCTATCATCTGATTCCCATGGATTTACTGACTTCACAAAAGCAGGGCGTGATTGAATGCGAGCCGGATAAGAGAGCGGCTGTTTACAGTATGTCCATAGGGATGAACCCTTATGCCCTGGGAGGGTATTCCATGAAAGCGTTAATGTTTTTGGTAGAAGATAATGCCCAAATTTTAAAGACGGCAATCGGATACCGGAATAACGGAACGGCAAATGGGAAGATTGTCCTCTTGACGGCTTATTTTATGGCCAAGTATAAAGAGGGCGGGGAAGGAAACAGAGGCGGAGATTCCCGGGAAATAAGAGAAGAAGGGTTTTTGAAAAAAGCAGGGAAGTTCTTTGGCATAGGGGGCGGAAACCAGCAGGTGGAAAACCATATGGCTGAAATCGGGATAGAGCCCGAAGATAAACCCCTTATGAAGGAATATGAAGATTTAATTATATCCAATCTGGGATGTTTATATAACGGACAAATGCCCCAGGATACCATAAAGGAGATGATAGAAGCGGTAAACCATGGCCGGGTGACGGATAAGGTTTTGCGGCTGGCCGGTTCTAAGACAAATATTTCCCAGCCCATGTTAAAGCTGTTAGGCGGCATGGCTTTTCTAAACTATCCCCTTTCCGATAAATTAAAGAATGTGGTGAGGATCTGTTTATCCGCCAATATGGACGGGATGCTGGATACCATGCGGGGGGTCAGCATGGGGCTGCCCATGGATATTCTGATAAATGGGGGAGAGTATGACAGGATTTTTGAAATAGACAGCGAGAACTACCTGAAATGGACGGCGGTGAAGGGGCATAAAAGTATTTTGGCGGAACAGTTAAAAAATAACCGGGAAAGTTATCTAAAGGTGATGGAACGGATTGACATAGAAGCCGCCAACGGGATGTTCGCTGTGATTAAGGACCAGGACCCTGCGCTTTATGAAAAGATTCTGGAAAAGAAGAAACAGGACGGCAACAGCAAGGAAAGGGAGAAAATCATTGCACTGCTGACGGCTAAAGTGCTCAACAAAGATGTGCCAAAGAACTATCTGAGAGGGGAAGAGCCGGTGGAAAGCGTATATCCCTATATCGATGAGATCAGAGGGAAATATTATTATGCCACCAGGGAGCGGAAACTGCTGGACGGATATAGGAAAAATTATCAGGATGAAGAATTTTTCCGCAGATGCCAGGTATATATGCTGTTTGAAGGCTCCGGCTATTTTTTCTGGGATGACTTTATGGACAACCGGAAAATTAATAAGAAAAAAGTAAAAACGTTATTCGAAAATTTTAACAAGGAGCGGCTGGGGATTTCCTATCAGGTGGCCGGAGTAGAACTGATCTATGGTTCCATGTATTCGGAAGAATGGAAAAAGGGCTTTCTGGAAGCTGCGGAGGATTATTTTGCGGACAGGTTAAAGGACAACAGGGGGGAAACCATACAGGCTTTTTCTTCGGCAGAAGCTTTCGGCCGTTTCTTTGGGCTGCGCATTATGAGGAAGGAAGCGGAAAAGAATAAAGAGGATATCCTAAAATTCTCCCAGGATAATGCGAAAGTGGTAAAAGAAGAACTGTTGGATATTTTATGTGGCCAGAAAGGCTGGGAGGAAGAGACGAAAGCGCTGCTCTCTTCTAAAAAAGCGGCAGAGAGGGAACTGGCCGTACGGGTGCTGACCCGTTGGGATGAGGATGGTACCGCTTACAAGGAGATATTGTCAAAGGCTTTGGAAAAGGAAAAAAACGGGAAAGTAAAGCTGCTGTTGGAAAGTGTACTGAATGCAGGAGGGGCAGGGGGGCAAAAGGGTTCTGGCGGGAAGAACCTGACCAGGATGGATTTGGTAAAGGAACTGCATAAAGGCGGGGCAAAACGTTCCTTGGCCTGGGCATACCAGACGCCTTTTTCCGCCGTACATAAAAAGAACGGGGAAGTGGCAACGGAAGAATATTTGCAGGCAATTATTTTGTGCTATTCTTCGCTGGGCCTGCGGGGTGTAAGCGAAAAGGCTGCGGTTTTGGCCGAGGACCTGGAGGACTGTGAACTGGCCGTATATATGAATGAACTATTCGACAAATGGCTGGACGCCGGGGCAGAAGCGAAGAAGCGCTGGGTGCTTTTTGCATCTTCCATTCATGGCGGACAGGAAATCATAGGGAAGCTGCAGCATCAGATCCAGGAATGGCCCAAACATGCCAGAGGGGCGATTGCGGCGGAGGCAGTGCAGGCATTAAGCCTAAATCCCCTTCCGCAGGCGCTTCTGATAGTGGATGGCATGTCCAGGAAGTTTAAGTTTAAGCAGATTAAGGCAGCGGCGGGAAAAGCTTTGGAATTTGCAGCTTCCCAACTGGGCATCAGCAGGGAGGAACTGGCGGACAGAATCGTACCGGATATGGGCTTTGACAAAAATGGAGAACGTATTTTTGACTATGGGGAGCGCAGCTTTAAGGTGGTTATCACTCCGACTCTGGAGATAGAGGTTTACGATGATGCGGGGAAAAAGCTTAAGAATATCCTTTCTCCCGGAAAGAAAGATGAAGAAGGGAAGGCATCGGCGGCCTATGACGATTTTAAACAGATGAAGAAGCAGCTAAAGATGACCGTAAACAGCCAGAAGATGCGTTTGGAACTGGCGTTGTCCACAGGAAGGGAATGGGGCAGGGAGGCATGGCAGAATCTTTTTGTGGAAAACCCCGTGATGCATCAGTTTGCCATGGGGCTGATATGGGGGATTTATGAGAACAAGGAATTGGTACAGAGCTTCCGCTATATGGAGGACGGTTCTTTTAATAGCGCCGGGGAAGAAGAATACCAGCTTCCGGAAAAGGGGCAGATCGGCCTGGTTCATCCCATAGAACTTCCGGGGGATGTGAAGGCAGCATGGGAGCAGCAGCTGGAAGATTATGAAATCATACAGCCTATAGAGCAGCTTGGGCGGCAGGTTTACCGGATGACGGAGGAAGAGGCCGGGAAACAGAGGCTGGAACGGTTTGGTGGTTTGATAGTAAATGATTTATCCCTGGGAGGGAAGCTTTTGAACATGGGCTGGTACAGGGGCTCTGTGGAGGATGGGGGCGCTTTTTATACCTATTATCGGGAGGATGCGGATTTAGGGTTTGGAGTGGAACTCCATTTTTCCGGCAGCTTTGTAGGAGGGGAAAATGAGGATATTACCGTTTATGATGCCAGATTTTATAAGGCTGGGGAGATAAAAAGAGGCAGTTATGTATATGAGGAGGCCGATGAAGAGAAGGCATATTATATCGGGGATATTCCGGCCAGATATTTCAGCGAGACCATGCTGCAGCTGACCAAGGCCACAGCGTCCAGCCAGGAGAGGAACGAGAATTGGAAGGAAGAGATAAAGTAAAAGGAGAAAAAGGATGGGACGTATTTTTTTATATTTCATGACAAGGATGGACTGTATCAATATATCCCCAATGTTTTCGCCAAATATGACGCCCAGGAGCTTTCCTATTCGCTGGAAAAACTCTTTAGGGAGAACCGGGATGAATTCTGGAAGTTTTACCAAAAAGAAATTCACATGAAAGAATAAGGGATAAAAGAAAGTATAAAATGGAATTATATAAAGTTGACTTTTAATTAAAAATGAAATAGAATAAAATTAATTTAACTTAAATGGGGAAAGAAAATATGGAAGGAGCATAGAAACAAGTTTGTATGTACACTCTCAAACTTGCAGCATACAAAAAGCGTATGCAGAAATGAGGATAAGATTGAAAATGAAAAAAATAAGTGCCATACGCCAGATGACAGAAAACCCGCATTTGAATCTTTACCATCTGGACGCGCTGGACCGGAAGGGGGAAACCTTTGACTATTACTTTGCCTCGCGCAATTCCAAGGAAAAGTTAAAGCTTTTTACAAAGGGCTTAGAGCCAGAGGGGATCGTTATTTATGGGTTGACGGAGGAAGCCGCTCCCCGGCTGGTATTGATTAAAGAGTACCGCTACCCGTTGGATGAAGAAATCTATGCCTTGCCGGCGGGGCTGGTGGACGCGGGGGAGACGCCGGGAATGGCGGCGGTCAGGGAAATGAAGGAGGAGACGGGGTTATCTTTCCTGGAATATACAGGAGGGGATGGCTGCTTTAGGAGGCCGTTTTTTATGGGGCCGGGATTTACGGATGAATCCAGCTGTGCAGTATATGGCACAGTGCGCCTGGAAGGGAAGCGGCAGGAATGTGAAGAAACAGAAGAGATACAGGTCGTGCTGGCGGATAAAGGGGAAGTGCGGCGGATTTTATCGGAAGAGAGGGTTTCGCTGCGGGGAGCCTATTTAATGATGCAGTATTTGCATATGGATGCGGAAAAGCCTTTTGCTTTTTTGGAGTAGAACAGGAGAGAGTATGGGAATCAGCTATTTTGAAGAAAAGAAAATTTTTAAATTGGATACGGAGAGGACGACGTACTTAATCGGACTGTCGCCGGAAGGGTATGTGGGCCATATTTATTATGGAAGGAGGCTTTTAGGGGAGGGGAGCAATTATTTGCTGCGGATGCAGGAGCCGCCCTATACGCCTTCTGTTAATTTGAGGGAGAAATCATCCTTTTTGGATGCATTTCCTACGGAATACCCCACAGGGGGAATCGGGGATTACAGGGAAAGCTGTCTGGATGTGAGAGGTGAGTCGGGGAGTATAGGAAGTGAATTATTATTTGATTCTTACCGGATTTTGAAAGGGAAGGAAAAACTGGCAGGGCTGCCGGCATCTTTTGGAAGGCAAGAGGATGTGGAAACGCTGGAAATCATATGCGAGGACAGCATTTTGCAGCTTCGGGCTATTTTATCCTACTCAGTATTTGCATGCTGCGATATGATAACGAGAAGTGTACGAATAGAAAATATAGGCAGCCGGCATTTGAAGCTGGAGAAGGTATATAGCGCCTGCCTGGATATGGATAACAGAGATTTTGAGATGCTGACGCTGACGGGAAGCTGGGCCAGGGAGCGGTGTATACAAAGAGGGAGGGTGCGGTATGGAAAGCAGATGGTATCCTCTGTAAGAGGGGAATCCAGCCATCAGGAACATCCCTTTATTGCCCTGGTGACGCCGGAAACTACGCAGGAGAGCGGAGAAATATATGCCATGAATTTCGTATATTCCGGCAATTTCATCGCCCAGGCGGAATTATCCCAGTATGGAAATGTGAGGATGGTAATGGGGATACATGAAGATTATTTCTGCTGGAATTTAAGGCCTGGAGAAATGTTCCAGACGCCGGAAGCAGTGTTGACCTATTCGGCGCAGGGGCTTGGGAGAATGACCCGCAATTTCCATGATTTTTACCGGGAACATATCATCCGCAGCCCTCATAAATATGGGAAACGGCCGGTGCTTATCAATAACTGGGAAGCCACATATTTTGATTTTGATTCGGAAAAACTGGTGGACATTGCGAAAGAAGCGGGCAAGGCCGGGATTGAGATGCTTGTTATGGATGACGGGTGGTTTGGAAAAAGGAATTGCGATGACAGTTCTTTAGGGGATTGGACAGTGAATGAGGAAAAAATAACTGCAGGGCTTCCTGATTTGGTCCAAAGGGTAAATGATGCCGGGCTGAAATTCGGAATCTGGTTTGAACCGGAAATGATTTCCCCGGATTCCGATTTATACAGGGCGCATCCTGACTGGGCGATACAGATAAAAGGAAGACGCCCGACTCAGATAAGGGCTCAGTATGTGCTGGATTTATCCAGGCCGGAGGTAGTGGATTATGCATACAAATGCATCGCGGATATTCTTCACTGTGCGCCTATCGCTTATGTGAAATGGGATATGAACCGTCAGCTTTGTGATATCGGAAGCAGCTGTTTAAAGGAGGATGCCCAGGGGGAACTGATGCACAGGTATGTATTGGGGGTTTATGAGATGCAGGAACGCCTGGTCAACGAATTCCCGGATTTGCTGTTGGAAAACTGTTCCGGCGGCGGGGCGCGGTTTGACCCGGGAATGCTCTATTACAGCCCTCAGATTTGGTGTTCGGATGACGTGGATGCGGTGGAAAGACTGCGGATTCAGGAAGGAACGGCGCTGATTTACCCCTTGGCTTCCATGGGGGCTCATATCGGGGACTGCCCTAACCATGTGGTGGGAAGAAACACTCCCTTTGCAACAAGGGGGCATGTGGCTTTGGCAGGAACTTTCGGATACGAACTGGATATTACCCAAATTTCCAAAGAGGAAAGGGAACAGATTCCGGAACAAGTGGGGCTATACCATAAATACAGGCCGTTAATCCAGGGAGGGGATTATTACCGCCTGGCTTCCTGGTCCATGGAAAAGCCTTATGACTGTTGGGAGGTGGCAGCAAAAGATAAATCCCATGCATTGGTGACTTTCGTACAAGTGCTGGCACAGCCTAATGTACACAGCAGGGTAATTTACCTGCGCGGGCTGGAGGAAAAATGGAAGTATAGGCTGGAGGGGACGGAAGAGATTTACAGCGGGGAGGAACTGATGAAATGCGGTTATCTGGTGCCGTCCTGTAAGGGGGACTTCATCAGCTTTTTATATCATTTTGTGCGCAACTGACAGTTTGTTCAGGTTGGTTTTGCCCGGCCGAATCATGTGAACCGGCCGGGCACATGACAGTGCAGATACGAGGTGGGATATGGGAAAGGTAAGGCTGGCGGATATTGCCGAAAAAGTAGGCGTGAGCACGGTCACCGTGCATAATGCTTTAAGCGGGCAAAAAGGGGTAAGCGGTGACCTGCGGGAGAGGATTTTAAAAGTTGCGGCAGAAATGGGATACGAAGGGGTTAATAAGGATAAAAAGTCCGGGGAAAGCGGAAGCATCCAGAAAATAGGGGTGCTGATTGCGGAAAAGTACCTGGGCAATCATACGGCCTATTACTGGAAAATTTATCAGGAACTGGCGCTTGCGGCTACGGAGAAGCAGTGTTTTACTATTGTGGAAACGCTGAAAACGGACGAACGGGCTAGAATCCGGGAATTGCCCCAGATGGTGCTTCAAAATGCAGTGGAAGGGATTATCATTATCGGAGAAATCGATAGGCAGTATATCAGGCGTCTGAAAGAAGCTGTTTCTATTCCTATTGTATTTTTGGATTTTTATGATAATGAATTCGCACAGGATGCTGTTATCGTGGACAATTTTTATGGAATGTACCAGATGACAGAGGTTCTGTTTAAAAATGGAATTGAAGAGATCGGATTTATCGGCTCCACTCATGCTACCAGCAATATTTTGGATCGCTACTGCGGCTATATGAAGTCAATGATGGAACACAGGAAAAATATCCATCCGGAGTGGGTGATTGAGGACCGGGATGAAACGGGGCTGGTGCAGTTTGAACTGCCCAACCGCCTGCCGAAGGCATTTGTCTGCAATTGCGATTTGGTGGCCGGGATGCTGGTGAACAAGCTGAATGCCAGAGGGCTAAAGGTTCCGGAGGATATTTCCGTGGTGGGGTTTGATAATTTTCTCTATCCCGGATATGCAGATATTAAGATTACCACCTATGAGGTGAATATAAAGGCTATGGTGAAAGTGGCCATTAAAAAATTGATCAAGCAGTTCCACAACCCCAATTCGGGCGGCGGGCCGGAGATTATTTGCGGACAGGTGGTGCTGAAGAATAGTGTGAAAGAAATGAAGTTTCACTAAGGCTGCCAAATACGC
>BLLT01000064.1 GCA_011958945.1 Lachnospiraceae bacterium
TGAATTTTCAAGGTGCATAGCTAAAATCTATGTGCGAAGTTTGAGTTAATGAAATAAACAGCTATAAAATGCAAGGGAATTTTGAAGTGGCAAGCAAATTAATATCGGAAAATGCAGGTTTACTTGCGCATTATGTGATAGATGCCTCTACAATCAATACTATAGAAGAGGAAATAAGGAATGTGCAAGTGATGGCACTCCAAAAGCACCAGTGCGCTTATTTTGATGGGGAAGAGCCTGAATACTGTGCTCTTGGAGATTTATGGGAAGGGGGGATGTAGTGAACTATCCGTATACATCTATATATCCAGACGGCCTGGACAAAAGGACTTTTTTTTGTGATGCCGACATTAGTACAAAGCCCTACTGGGACAAGTACAATGAACTGATAAGACGCGGGGAATATACTGGTGCGTCAATGTTGTTATCCACAAGTCCTATACATTCCTATTCTTCCGGGATTTTAAACTTTATTGAAGCAAAAATTAAAAATACGCAAGAATATGTTCTGTCAAAAGAAAAATATAACCCATATCATATTTCTGATGGAGAACCCGGTTTAAAAGCCGGTGAAGTTTGGCTTTAAACAAGCAGAAAAACCATAACTAAATTCAAACAAACACCCCTTTAAAATAGGCTGGGCAATGGCTTATAAATTTCATTTGCCCAAAGTTTTATGGGGCGTTTCCTATTACAGGGAAATTTTGAAAGGGGCAAATAGCTATGTCAATAAGTGATAACCCGTGACACAAGTTTTTTCATGTTTGAAAAATTGCACGTATAAAGAAGGAAGTAAAAATGTGGCGCAAGATAAGGGCGTTAAACTTTCAATCGCTCAAGACCAGCAATGCGATTAATAAATTGTGCTGGCATCCGGGAGCCTGTATATCTCCCATAAAAAACAGATTATACACGTTATGCAATGAGAACGGATCTCATAGGCTGGAATAGTCAGACGGTGCGGAAATCTAAGGAAAATACGGTAAAAACTAACCAGGATAAAAATAAAAACCGTGTGCATGTCCGTAAAGCGCATTTGCATAGATAAAATTATCTATAAGAAAAGTTTGATAGCAAATAGAAACGGCGTCACAGGTTAGGGCTTAAGCTACTATGGCGAAGATAACTATACATAGTTTTATTATTTACCATGCCCACAAAAACAGAATCAAACATACAGACGTCAGGAAAAGCGATCTGTGACTTGCTAAGTCATTGAAAGCAATCATTTCCTATATGTTTAGTATGGTATCATTGAAAGTCTCGTTACTGTTCACAGGTCAGGAATGCGCTGAACTGCGCATTCCGTGGGAAAATGTGCAGCTTGAAAAGCAAAAATCCATTTGCGAAGCAAATTTTGCATGGATTTTTGCCTGTTGCTGGAACGGAGTGAACAGTAACATAATTGGATAACAGTCCGGCTTAGGGCTTTGCGCTATGCCGGAAAGTACACGCGAATATGTGGGCTGAATTCCGTAACAGGGAAGCCGAAAGGCTGAACTGTTACGTTTATACAGTTACAGAAGAAAAGCGGAGGGATTAAGTAAATGGCAGCAAACATAAAAGTTATGACGGAAGGGAAGCCTATAAAATTAATTTTTTCCTTTGCACTTCCTTTGATGATTGGGAATGTGTTCCAACAGCTGTATACGGTAGTGGATACCATGGTGGTAGGGCAGGTGTTGGGGGTCAGCGCTTTGGCAGCGTTGGGGGCTGCAGATTGGCTGAACTGGATGATGCTTGGGATTATCCAGGGATTTGCACAGGGATTTTCTATCCTGATGGCGCAGGAATTCGGGGCAGGCAATGTAAAGAGGCTGAAAAAGGTGGTGGGCAATGCTGTCGGACTGTCGGCAGCAAGCGCAGTTTTATTGTTGATTGCAGGAGAGAGCATTGTTTTTCCTGTGTTAAGCCTATTGCAGACGCCGGGGGAAATCATCGGGCAGTCCATGCTTTATCTGCGGATTATGTTTGCGGGTGTTCCCATTGTCATGGCCTATAATCTTCTGGCTTCCATTTTGCGCGCTTTAGGGGATGGAAAGACGCCTTTGCATGCGATGATAACGGCGGCAGCAGTGAATATAGTGCTGGATATCATTTTTGTTATGGCTTTTGGATGGGGGATTGCAGGTGCGGCGGCAGCCACACTGATTGCCCAGTTTTGTTCCAGTATTTATTGCTATGTATATATCAGGAAAATAGAGATATTGTCATTATGCAGGGAAGATTTCCGGTGGGAGAAAGAGCTGGACTGGAAACTGATTCTGCTGGGGCTTCCCATGGCATTCCAGAACGCCATTATTTCCATCGGGGGGATGATTGTGCAGGCGGTTGTGAATGGATTCGGAGTTATATTTATCGCTGGGTTTACGGCCACCAATAAACTTTACGGCGTATTGGAGGTGGCGGCCACTTCCTATGGGTACGCTATGATTACTTATGTGGGGCAGAACCTGGGGGCGGGCAAGATTGACAGGATAAAAAAAGGCATGCGTTCCGCGATGTTTATAGCGATGATAACAGCGGCAGTGATTGCATTTTGTATGCTTGTCTTTGGGCATGGCATATTGGGCTGTTTTATTTCCGGAAGCCAGGAAGAGGTGGATAAGACTATGGCTATTGCTTATCACTATCTGTTTATTATGAGCATTTGCCTGCCAATCCTTTATATTCTGCATGTAATCCGTGCGGCGCTGCAGGGCATGGGAGATACCGTCCTGCCCATGGTGTCGGGCATTGCGGAATTTGTAATGAGGACAGGCACTGCTATCCTTCTGCCGCTGGCGCTTGGGGAAGAAGGAATATTTTATGCGGAGATTCTTGCCTGGGCCGGGGCAGACGTGATTCTGGTGGTAAGCTATTTTATAAGAATGAAGAAATTCACGGCTCAAATGGGGGGCGGGGATTAGAGGGCGCTCTACGCATAGATTTGAGTTGATATGGTGGACTAGTACAACGATTTGTAATTAACCGGACTTTATTTTTGCCTGAATCTCCGCCTGCTTCGTTGCGCTTTCTTGACGCAGCTACCGCTGCGCCTGCGAAAACGCGCCTTGCATGCGAAAGATTCATTATGCGAATAAAGTCCAGTTATTACAAAATCGTTACACTAGTAGGAAAGAGAGGATATATAGAATGGAAAGGGCATTGGCGATATTAAAAAAGGGTGAGGGCAGGACGATAAAGGCAGGGGGAATGTGGATTTTCGACAACGAAATCGACCATATTTCCGGGGAGTTTGAAAATGGGGATATCATAGAGGTGCATGATTTTGACGACTATTTCATGGGGTATGGATTTATCAATGTGAATTCGAAAATCCGGATTCGGATGATGTCGCGGAGAAAAGAGCATCCTGTCACGGAGGAACTAATAGAAAAAAGGGTGAGGGCAGCCTGGGAATACAGGAAGCAGGTGGTGGATATTGGCTGCTGCCGGGTGATTTTTGGGGAAGCGGACTTTTTGCCTGGAATTGTAGTCGATAAGTTTTCGGATGTATTAGTGGTGGAGTCTTTGGCTTTGGGAATCGATAAATGGAAGCCGGTTATTTTGGACAAGCTAAAAAAAGTGCTGGCTGAAGATAACATTCAGATACGTGGGATATATGAGAGAAGCGATGCGAAGGTAAGGGAAAGCGAAGGGATGGAGAGATGGAAAGGGTTTGTAGGGGAGCCTTTCGATACCAGAGTGGAAATTACAGAAAATGGCGTGAAATATATTGTGGATGTGGAGGATGGGCAGAAAACGGGATTTTTCTTGGATCAGAAGAATAACCGCGCCGCTATCCGAAAGCTATGTCCGGGAAAAAAGGTATTGGATTGTTTTACCCATACCGGGTCTTTTGCATTAAATGCGGGAATGGCCGGTGCCGCTTCGGTGCTGGGGGTGGATGCTTCCATGACGGGGATTGACCAAGCTATGGAAAATGCAAAGCTGAACGGTCTAGAGGACCGAGTCAGGTTTCAATGCGCGGATGTCTTCGAGCTACTGCCCGAGTTAGAGGCGCAAGGGGAAAAATTCGATTTGGTGATTTTGGATCCGCCCGCCTTTACCAAATCCAGAAAAGCGGTCAAAAATGCGGTAAAAGGATATCGGGAAATTAATATGCGGGGATTGAAGCTGGTAGAAGAGGGAGGATTTCTCGCCACTTGTTCCTGCTCTCACTTCATGGAGCCGGAACTTTTTGCAAAGACGATAAAGGAAGCGGCTAGGAGCGCCCATAAGAGGCTGAGACAAGTGGAATTCCATACCCAGGCACCGGACCATCCGATTCTTTGGGCAGCGGAGGAATCCTATTACTTGAAGTTCTATATTTTTCAGGTGTGTGAGGAAGTTTGAGACATGTTTCAAACTAACCGCCGAGGACGGGTATTGGCCTTGCAATGGAACTGCTGCAAAGTTCGGCAGTTCCATAATATGTGATATTCTGCAACAAAAGCATTTCGTCCTATATCGGAATCCCCACCGCGGTATCCCATATGACATCCCAGATCATATTGGAAATAAACGGTGTAAGCAGGAAAGTAATCAGCCAGGGAGTGAAGAAATAGATGTACACCTCCCATTTGGAAAGAGTCCGTCGGCGGGGATTTTTCGTCTGGAGATGCATACGTCTCATAAAATGCAAATCCTTCGCCTGTAGAAAGACGAAATATCCCACCATTGTTCCAAAGATATTCATAATAACATCGGTCACATCTGTCACAGTGGTAGACTCTATACAGAAAATCTGAGAAAGTTCTATTAATACGGAAAACAGGAGTGCGGCAAAGAATGTTTTTTTCAAAGGCTGGAACTGCTTCCAAAGGGTGGGGAGCAGAAAGCCAAAGGGAACAAAAACAAAGAAACTTTGCATGTAGTGGCTGAAACTGTCAGAAAATCCATAAAAAGGAATAAAATTGAAGGAAGGCGAAAAATTAATCTGGTATAAAGATGGCGTATTGGAGGCCATAAAAATACTGCAAATCACCAGGGTATACAAATAAAGGCCAAACTGATGACGCCTTGGCAGCCTGTATTTTCTAAAAGCTATCTGAAATATAATCATAAAAGGTATTACACCTATGTATGCAGCAAATGTATTCACCATTAATACAGTAGAATCGGACATGGTTCTGTGTTGCTCCTTTCGTATATGGTAAAGCCTAATTCAGTATCATACAGCGATATTATTTTTTTGTAAATAAAAAACGAAAAAAAATCTTAATATAATACATTATACACGTTTTTTTTCAAAGCACAATTATAATATTTTCCACGAAGCTTTGTGGAATAAAATGGCTGACTGATTTGGCCTGTGATTTCAAATAATATGTATGTACTATATAGGACTAGGGGTGAAAGATATGGACAGCAATCAGATGCCTATAGGATTGGGCCTTTCTCTTGCCATGAACCAGAAAGCGATGGACAGATTCTCGGATATGACGGAAGCTGAAAAGGAACAGGCGATTGCCAGGAGCAGAAAAGTGAAGTCGAAAAGGGAGATGGATCGCATTGTCAGTTCGTTGGCAGAGGATGACGACGAGGATTTGAATAGTTTGCTGGGCGGGGAGTAATAGTTTTGGCCTGGCAATGCTCTATACAATGGTATACTTAAGGTGCCGAATAAGGTCAAAAGGGGATTGGTGCTTCCATGCCAAGCCCCTTTCTCTTTGGCCTATTGATATTCTTCTTTGATCTGTTCCATTTCGCAGATGCTTTCCCTTACGATGATACAAAAGCGATTAGAGAGTACGCGCTGTACGGCATTCACAAACTTACTATACACAATCAAAGGCCCCGCTGCAAGCAACGGGGTCTTTGACCCTCGCGGCAGTCGCCAAATGTTAGGCATGCCACTTGGCTCGTTGCCCGTGGGAATAAAGCCGTACAGAAATGGTGATAATCATGGAAGTGTACAACCATAGCAGCTATGAAGTAACAAGACGGTATCTGAGCGTAGCGCAGGATGGCTTGGATAATGCATATTTGGGGATAGAACTGGGATAAAGGTATCATTATTTTTATAAAAAGTTTCGTTGACATTTCCAATGGAAGATGGAAAAATAAGGAAAAGAGGAGACTATTTTGTTCAAAGCCAAACATGCAGAGTTTGTCTTTGCCAAACTCTTAAAATTGTCAGAATATTCAGCAAATTTATCGGTTTCGCAATTACCTAAAATAGCAGCAATGTGGAAGGAGAATAATTATAGAATGAAGCTAAGTGCAATGTGTATCCGATGCCTGGTGGACAGGCAGGAAGAAAGAATAAGGGAAATTCCGGACGAGGCAAAGAAGTCAGAATACTTAAAAAGAGTATTGAAAATCATAGGGGACTCCGGGGAGGAGGCTTCGGCGCCATATTTAGTATACGAGATCAATAAAGTACATAAACATTACTTCGAAACAGAGATAAGCTATGAGAAGGAAAAGCAGGAATTCAATACGCTGATGCTGGAACTGGAACAGGAAATGGAGGAAAGCATCCGTCTGGGTAAGAGCGGGGAAGAGGTGCTGTGTAACGGAATTAAGTATGCCAGAGCCGGAAATTATATAGATTTTGGGGCGATGAACCATGTGGATCAAGAACAACTGTTGGAACTTCTTCATAAAGCGGGGGAGGAAGAAGTGGACAAGTATACCTTTGAACTGCTGAAAAAGGACCTTGGGAAAGCAAAAAAATTAGTTTACATCACGGATAACTGCGGGGAAATCGTGGCGGACAAGCTGTTGATAAAGATTCTGAAGGAGCAATACCCTAATATCAACATTACCGTAATCGTGAGGGGGATGCCTGTGCTCAACGATGCAACCATGGAGGATGCCAGGGCAGTAGGGTTAACGGAGATTGCAACAGTAATCGGCAATGGAAACGGAGTAGGGGGAACCCAGATGAACCTGCTTTCGGAGGAAGCCGAAAGGGTTTGTGAAGCGGCAGATTTGCTGATTGCCAAGGGTCAGGGGAATTTTGAGACAATGCATGGCTGCGGAAAAAATATTTATTATCTGTTCTTGTGCAAATGCCAGTGGTTTTCTGAAAGGTTTGGTATGGAACGGCTAAAAGGCGTATTCATCAATGAAAGGGATGTGGAAGTGTAAAACTTGACAATCCGAAAAAATGTGTTATGATTATCTTTGCTTTAATTGCAAATGAGTTGCAATTGCAATTCGTGGAAAGGCAAGGATGATTTATGGCGGATATTATTATAGACACATTTTTGGATGGATTAAAGCTTTTGCCTTTTTTGTTTGCCACCTATTTCGTGATGGAGTATATAGAGCATAGGATGGGGCAGAAGGCAAAGCATATGATAGAGAAATCAGGGCATCTGGGCCCGGTGCTTGGCGGAGCGATGGGGGTTTTTCCGCAGTGCGGCTTTTCCGCGGCAGCATCCGGTTTATATGCTGCCAGGATGATTACTCTGGGAACTTTGCTGGCCGTTTTTTTATCTACTTCGGATGAAATGCTGCCCATACTGATTTCGGAACAAGTGAGCGCTTCGGTCATTTTTAAGCTGCTGGGGATAAAAGCGCTGGCGGGGATAATTGCCGGAACTATAGTTGATTTGCTGGTGGGAAGGCGGCAAAGGGATAAAACCGGTATTGCACTTACGAAGGGTGAAACAGAAGATGAAGGCAACAAGAACTGCGGCTGTGAAAATTGTGAGGATGGGATGTTGAAATCGGCCTTGCGCCATACGGGAAATATTTTCTTATTTTTGCTGTTAGTTACCTTTGTGTTAAATACGGCGATTCACTTTATAGGGGAAGAATTTCTCACAGGGCTTATTTTGAACCGTCCATTGTTCGGGCATATGATTGGGGCTTTGGTAGGTTTGATTCCTAACTGCGCATCCTCTGTAATTATTACCCAGCTTTACCTTAAGGGGGCGATGGGCCTCGGCGCGGCTATGTCGGGATTGCTGGCAGGCAGCGGTGTGGGGCTGGCGGTTCTTTTTCGGGTCAACGGCAACATACGGGAAAATATAAAGATTACGTCCTTATTATATATCATTGGTATAATAGGGGGCATCGCAGTGGATATGCTGGGGATAACGGTATAGTAGGCGCAAATGCAGAAATGGGGAAAAGATATGCGTAAAGCCCGGAAATGCCGGGGCACAAAAGCTACGCAGAAATGAGGAAAAAATGGAAGAAGAAATTCATTTTCCAAAAGACATCAAGAAGACAAAACAGAGGGTAGATATCTTCCGCGTTTTATCAGCTGCTTCCCGCCCTATGAGTGCGGCGGAGATTTACCAGTGTCTGATAAAAAAGACGGACGGCACGAATTTTGCCATATCTACTGTATACCGGGGGCTGGCGGCTTTCGAAGAAAAGGGATATGTGACAAAATCCACATTGATGGGTGCGGAAACCTGCTGCTATGAATGGAATCAAGGCAGGCACAGGCATTACGCGGTTTGCCTGAAATGCCACAAATTGGTTCCGTTGGAAATCTGCCCCTTCGAACATGAAAAAATCCATGGGCTGGGGAAAGACTTTACAGTGACCGGGCATAAGCTGGAACTGTATGGTTTTTGCAGGGAATGCGACGGCGAAATTTCGGATGAGAAATAAATAAGAAAATTCAACTGTTACAAAAATTGAAAAGAAAGACAGGAAAAGTAAAAAAATATGAGTAAAGAGTTAAAATTGGCAGTATTGATTGATGCGGATAATATATCCGATAAATATGTGAAAATTATATTGGATGAGACGGCGAAAAGCGGGGTGGCTACCTATAAAAGGATTTATGGCGACTGGACCAATCCCCGTCTTGTTTCGTGGAAAAATGTGCTGCTTGACAATTCCATTTCCCCGATTCAGCAGTATAGCTATACTACGGGGAAAAATGCGACGGATTCAGCGATGATTATTGATGCCATGGATATTTTGTATTCCAATACGGTGGACGGGTTCTGTATCGCTTCTTCGGACAGCGATTTTACCAGGCTTGTGGCCAGGCTTAGGGAATCCGGGATGTATGTGACGGGCATGGGCGAAAGCAAGACGCCTAAGCCATTTATCTCGGCGTGTAACCAATTCAAATATTTGGATATTTTATACTCCAACCAGCAGGACGAGGAAAATGCTATCCGAAAAGAGGATACGGCAGCGGAAACATCCGTGGCAAAGGCTGCAGCCAAAGCCATAAAAATCAAGCGGGAAACGAAAACGGCCGCTGCGGCGAAAAAATCAAAAGAAGAATTAAAGCCGCAAACGGATTTGAAAATGATAAAACGGGCAATTATTTCCCTTGTGGAGGAATGCTCCGATGATGATGAATGGATGCTTTCGGCAGAATTGGGAAACCAGCTGGGAAAGCGCTTCCCGGATTTCGATGTGCGTAATTACGGGCATTCCAAGTTTTCCTCCTTTATAAAATCCTTGAATATCCTGGACTGCGAACAGGAACGAAATATTGTTAAATTCCGGCTGAAGAATAAGAAGTAAAGAAGAATAAGGTCATTCGCCTTTTTGGGTTCCCTCGCATTTCCACTTCTCAATGGCCTCCAGCCTGTCTTTGACATAGGCCTCCGCGCCCTGGGAAGTGGGTCGGTAATAATGGCGGCCGCTTAGGTTCTGGGGCAGGCACGTCATACGTGTGAGTTTTTCGGAGGTGTCATGGGCATATTCATAGCCTTCGCCATAATGCAAATCCTCCATCAGCTTGGTCGGTGCATTACGAAGCTGCAGGGGTACGGGTTCGGCCAGCATATGCATGGCATCTTCCCGGCATTCGCCGTAAGCAATGTATAAAGCATTGGACTTGGGCGCCATAGAGAGATAAGTGACGGCATGGGCCAGAGTGACATTGCATTCGGGCATGCCAATAAAGTGGCATGCCTGATAGGCGGATACTGCGACGGTAAGCGCCTGGCTGTCTGCCATGCCTACATCTTCGCTGGCAAAACGAATCAGCCGCCTGGCCACATATAAAGGGTCCTCCCCGGACTCCAGCATACGTGCCAGCCAGTATATGGCGGCATCCGGGTCGCTGTTGCGCATGGATTTATGCAGGGCAGAAATCAGATTGTAATGTTCCTCTCCGTTTTTATCATAAAGCAAAGATTTTTTGCTGATACACTGCTCCAAAATTTCTTTTGTTACGGTAATTTCCCCCGGCCCGGTTTCCCCGTTGGTAATCGCCATCTCCAAAGTATTCAGGGCAGTCCTGGCATCGCCATTGGAAAAGACGGCAATTGCTGCCAGTAAATCCACAGAAATATTGATATGGACCGATCCAAACCCCTGCGGATTGCTTATGGCCTGGGAAAGAAGCCTGACCAAGTTATCTTTCGTCAGCTCCTGCAGCACGAAAACCTTACACCGGGAAAGAAGGGCGGCATTGATTTCAAAAGAAGGGTTCTCCGTGGTGGCTCCGATTAAAATGATGCTGCCTTTTTCCACAAAAGGAAGAAAAGCATCTTGCTGAGCCTTATTAAAACGATGGATTTCGTCCACAAAAAGAACAGTCCGCATTCCCATAGCCCGGCTGTTTTCGGCCTGGGCCATCACTTCTTTAATTTCCTTAATCCCGCTCGTGACAGCGCTGAAATTAATAAAAGACGCGTGGGTCTTCTTTGCAATAATATTAGCCAAAGTAGTTTTCCCGACGCCTGGCGGCCCCCAGAAAATCATAGAAGAAATATTGTCATTGTCGATTAATTGGCGTAAAAGCTTTCCTTTGCCAAGAAGATGCTCCTGTCCGATAAAGCCTTCCAGGGAATCGGGGCGGAGACGGCTGGCTAAGGGGGCTGTTGTTTTTCTGTCGTCAAAAAGTGATAGCTGTTCCATAGGAATCTCCATTCTTTGGGAAAGTTTCGGGGTAACGCTTGTGTTTCTTGCGGCACAGAAGCCGGGTACGGGCAGAAGAATTTTTTTGACCATAATTTATACAAAAAAAGCACCGACCCCATGGCGCGAGACCACAAAATCAGTACTTAAAGTGCGCCGCCAGGGGCTCGAACCCTGGACACCCTGATTAAGAGTCAGGTGCTCTACCAACTGAGCTAGCAGCGCGGGTTATAAAAGAATTAAAATAATTGTATCATTTGCAACGCAAGTGTTATTATAGTATAATGTCTTTTAGTTTGCAAGTATTTTTTTAAAAAAATTTAATATTTTTTTATTTTGAAAAACCTTTCACGTTTTATGCTTTTTGAATTGGCCGAGTTTGTGTCCGTACGGCATCCGCAAACTTGCTATGCATAAGGCTTCGGCAATGCCGGGGCACAAAAGCCGCGCAGAAATGAGGTAAAATATGATATTTGAGAGCCATGCACATTATGATGATAAAGCCTTTGATGAGGATAGGGATGCGCTCCTGGAAAGTTTTGGGGAAAAGGGGATCGGATATGTGATCAACATAGGGGCGAGCATACAGACGACGAAAAACACAGTGGAACTGGCAGAGAGATACCCATTTGTATACGGGGCAGCAGGGGTTCACCCTTCGGATACGGATGAATTGGATGAAGAAAAGATGGAATGGCTGAAAGCCCAGTGTGCCCATCCTAAAATCGTAGCTGTAGGGGAAATAGGCCTGGATTACTACTGGGATGAGCCGGATAGGGGAATACAGAAGAAGTGGTTTGAAAGGCAGCTGCAGCTGGCACGGGAAGTGAAACTGCCTGTGATTATTCATTCCAGGGAAGCGGCAAAGGATACGCTGGATATTATGAAGGCCGCTCATGGGGAAGAACTGGGCGGGGTAGTGCACTGCTTTTCTTATACAAAAGAAATTGCCAAAGAATATCTGGATATGGATTATTATTTCGGGATAGGAGGTGTGGTTACCTTCCAAAATGGGAAAAAGCTAAAAGAAGTGGTGGAATATCTTCCGATAGAGAAGATACTTTTGGAAACGGACAGCCCATATTTAGCCCCTGTTCCTTATAGGGGAAAGAGGAATTCTTCTCTATATATCCCGTTAATTGCCGAAGAAATTGCGAAAATAAAAGGGATGGATTATGATGAGGTGGTAAGGGTTACGGAAGGGAATGCCAAGAGTTTGTTCGGAATTGGAGAATAGGCGGTATTTAGAATCCGTATTGGGCAGATGTATGAGAAGAAAGCCCGGAAAAGCAGCGGATAAATAGAGGATGAAAATAAGAATACATAAAGGTAGGGATGATATGGCGGTATTAGGAACCCCGAGCGGCACGATAGAAATTTTAAAAAAATATAATTTTACTTTTCAGAAAAGATATGGGCAGAATTTTTTGATAGATACCCATATCTTAGATAAAATTGTGGAAGCGTCTTTCGTTACAAAAAAGGATTGTGTGCTGGAAATCGGGCCGGGGATTGGAACCATGACCCAATATTTGGCCCGGAATGCCAGGGAAGTAATCGCAGTGGAAATCGATAAGATGCTGATTCCTGTTTTGGAGGATACTTTATCGGAATATCCAAATGTGACGGTTATAAACGAAGATATATTGAAAGTGGATATCGCACAGATAGTGGAAGAGAGGAATGGGGGGCAGCCCATCAAGGTGGTGGCAAATCTTCCTTACTATATTACCACCCCGATTATCATGGGCTTGCTGGAAAGCCGCGTGCCGGTAGAAAGTATTACGATTATGGTGCAGAAGGAAGTGGCTGACCGCATGCAGACAGGGCCGGGCACAAAGGATTATGGGGCATTATCCCTGGCCGTTCAATATTATGCGAAACCGGAAGTGATTACCCAGGTTTCCCCTGCCTGCTTTATGCCAAGGCCTAAGGTGGGGAGTACGGTGATTAAGCTGACCGTCCATGAGAAACCGCCGGTGGAAGTGGAGGATGAACGGCATATGTTTGCCTTGATACGGGCCTCCTTTAACCAAAGAAGGAAGACTCTTGTGAATGGTTTGGGCAATGCACCGGGGCTTGGGATCGATAAGGAAAAAATTGTCTCCGCTTTGGAAGGGATGGGTTTAAAGCCGACTGTCAGGGGAGAAACATTGACATTGGAAGAATTTGCGGTATTGAGCAATTTGCTGATTCCTGCCGGCAAAGTTTGACAATCCACCCCGCCTATGGTAAACTAAGAAAACGAAAATGGGGATATTATAGGCATACGATTAACCAAATCATAGATTTATGAGGTGAGTACCTTGGATAAGTACGAATATAAAGTACGGGCGGAAGAAATAAAAGCGCTGATTGCAGAAGGGGAGTTTGCGGAAGCGGTCAAGATTGCGGATACCATAGACTGGCGCAGGGTCAAAAGCGTTATGATGCTATGTACAATCAGCGATTTATATAAAATAAACCGTAGATTTCAGGAAAGTAAAGATATCTTATTAATGGCATACGAGCGCCACCCCGGCGGTCGTCTTATTGTGTATTCCCTTTGCGAACTATCGATAAAAATGGGAGAAGTGGTACAGGGAATCGAATATTATAAAGAATTTGTCCAGATTGCCCCGAAGGATACGGGAAGATATATCCTGCAGTATAAGCTCTATGAGGCGCAGGATGTCAGCTTGGAAGAGCGCATTGCCGTACTGGAGGAATTTAAGAAACGGGATTATCGGGAAAAGTGGGCATATGAACTGGCATATTTATATCACAGGGTAGGGCTGGAGACAAAATGTGTGGAAGAATGTGATGAAATGTTTGTCTGGTTCAGCGACGGAAGATATGTGATGAAGGCGTTGGAACTGAAAATGCTTCACCAGCCCCTTAGCGCTCAACAGCAGGAAAAATATGAATGGATGAAGCGGGAGAGGGAACGGCAGATAGCAGGCCTAGAGGAAGAAGGCATCGAAGAGGAAATCTTACCTGCGGAAGGGGAGGAACTTCCGGAAGAGGCGCTGCCGGAAATGGAGCAGGAACAGGAAGAGGAAAGCCTTGGGGAAAATATGGCGGATTTCCCCGAATATGCCGGTCATGAAACGGAAGAAGAATTTAAAGTAAAAACAATAGACATGGGTCAGTACAATACGATTAATCTTCAAAAGGAACTGGCAGAGAGCATGAGGGAGATACTGGCCGAGGAAGTGAAGGGAGAGGAGCCATCGGAAATCCTGGAGAGGGAGGCTGTACAGCCGTCTCTGGAAAAGGGGATGGAAGCCCCGGCGGAGTTGGCAGATGAGGTGGCAGAAGTTGTTGATGAAACCGATACAGAGCCGGAAAGCGAATATTACCGGCCGAATGCAGCGCAGCCTGCCACGGAAGAAGTTTTTTTTGAGGAAGATGTAAAAGACATTTTATTGGAAGATACAAAGGAAATAAAGGTGGAAGGACAGGAAGGGGAAAGCCTTGGGGATACGAAAGAGATCGCCCCAAAGAGGAGAAATGTTTCCCGCACCCCGATATCTTTTACATCCCAGGATGCGGCGTCTGCCGCGATACATAGGCCAATTCCGATACGGCAGTTTATTCAGGAACCGTCGGCACAGGGGCAGCCAGTGCAAGGCCAACAGCCTGGGCAGATGCAGCAAGCGTGGCAGGGCCAACAGCCTGGGCAGATGCAGCAGCCGGCACAGGGCCAGCAGCCCGTTCAGAATGAGCCAGTGCAGATACAGCAGCCGATACAGGCCGGGCCGCATTTGATGAAGACGGTGAAGCCATCGGGGTTTGAGCAGATGCTTTCCCAGGAATATGACGGGCAGATCAGCCTGGTAGTTCCCAGCAGGGACAGCGTGGAAAAACAAATTACAGGTCAGCTCAACATTACGGATATTATGGCGGAATGGGAGCGGATGAAGCGGGAAAATGAGGAAAAACGCAAAGAAGATGTGCGCAAACGTGTTCAGCAGCATACGGGCAATATGTTTTCCGAATTTGACGAAGCAACCAAAACAGGGCTGTTGGAGCAGCTGGAGAAGGCCGTCATAGAAGCTATACTCAGGGAATCCAATGAAAAGGATATCCGCCCGGAGGAATTGACGGAAGAAAAGCTTACGGACATTGTGAAAAATGTAGGAAAGAAGAGAGAAGAAAAGAAAGAAGAACAGCTAATAGAGGAATTAAAGAGCAAAGCGGAAAAGGAAGCGGTACCGGAGGACACGGAGACGCCTGACGGAGCCGAAAATATACCGGAGGAAGAACCGGGAGAGACGGAAGAGACCCAGATTCCGTCAGGGGGAGACATTCTACGGGAAATAGCAGATATGGCGGAAGCGGAGGCGGCAGAGGAAACGCAGGAAGACGAACCGGAAGGTACACCAATGACCGATACGGACGTGCTGGATTTGGAGAAATTGCTGGAAAAAGCTGTGAATACCAAAGAGGAAAAGAGGCAGGAGGAGAAAAATAAACTAAGGCCGCTGTCCGAAGAGGAAAAAGAACTCTTTGGGAGATTTGCACATAATAAAAAGACGAAAGAGCAGATTATCCATGCAGTGGAAAGCATAAGCATGGATTCCTATAGCGGAAATGTCATCGTAACTGGGGAAGAGGGTGCGGGAACGCTGGATATGGCAAAAGGCCTGGTACGCATGCTTCAGATTATGGATCGTAATTTTTCCGGTAAAGTGGCCAAGATATCGGGGGATACGCTGAATAAAAAGGATATGGAGGGCACTTTATCAAGGCTGGCAGACGGGGCATTGATTATAGAGCGTGCCACCAAGATGTCCAGCGGAACTGCCGCGGATATGAATAAAGCATTGGCAAAGGAAGGCAGAGGGCTTTTCGTAATTATAGAAGGCAAAAAGGATGAAATGAATCTGTTCCTTAAGAAAAATGTCGATTTGCTGGATAATTTTAATGCACGCATAGACATAGAATCTTTGGATGACCATTCCTTGGTGGAATATGCCAGACAGTATGCGGAGGAAATGGAATACTCCATTGATGAATTGGGAATTCTGGCGCTGCATACAAGGATTGCGGATATGCAGACCAGCGACCACGAAGTGACGGTGGCAGAGGTCAAAGATTTGGTAGATGACGCAATTTATTTTGCGGACAAAAAGAACCCGAAGCACTTTTTTGACATTTTATTTGGGAAGCGCTATGATGAAGATGATATGGTAGTGCTTAGGGAGAAGGATTTTATGCATTATTAACGGCGCGAAAAGTGTAACAGGGAAGCGGCAGATAACTATTTTGCAAAAAACGAACTGTTCATGAAAAAATATATAAAAGCAATAAAATCAGGGGGTATGATTATGGCAGCAGCAAAAAAGAATGCAAAAGCACCAAAGAAACCATCCGGGCAGGCATCGGCCGGCATGTCCAAACCGGTAAAAAAACAAGCGCCAGGGCAAGTGCAGGAGGGAAAGGTATTCATATCGGAAGCGGACGAATATCTTTTTGCTCAGGGAACACACTATGATATTTATAAGAAGCTGGGCGCCCACCCATCGGTGGAGAATGGTGTGAAGGGAATGTTTTTCGGCGTATGGGCGCCTAACGCGGAAAGCGTACATGTGATAGGCACCTTTAACGGATGGGATGAGAATCTGCACCAGATGAAAAAACTGGGTCCCGGCGGGATTCATGCGCTTTTTATCCCGGGCGTAGGGGTGAATGAACTTTATAAGTTTTTGATCAGGACGCCTGACGGAAGAAAGCTTTATAAGGCGGATCCATTTGCAAATTATAGCGAATTCAGGCCAGGAAATGCTTCAAAAACCACCGATTTGTCAGGGTTTAAGTGGACAGATGGCAAATGGATGGAGGAGAGAAGCGGCAAAGACTATAATAAAGAGCCTGTGGCGGTTTATGAATGCCATATCGGTTCATGGATGAAGCACCCCGACGGAACGCCGGATGGCTTTTACAACTACAGGCAGTTTGCCGACAGGATTGTGGAGTATTTGAAGGAAATGAAATATACCCATATTGAACTGATGGGCATTGCGGAATTTCCTTTTGACGGTTCCTGGGGCTATCAGGTCACAGGATATTATGCGCCTACATCCAGATATGGGGAGCCTAAGGACTTCATGTATTTAGTCAATAAACTGCATGAAAATAATGTAGGGGTTATTCTGGACTGGGTACCGGCCCATTTCGCTACGGATGCCCACGGCCTGGCAGAATTCGACGGACAATGCATTTTTGAACATCCGGATAAGCGCCTTGGGGAACATCCGGACTGGGGAACGAAAATTTTTAATTACGGAAAAACGGAAGTGAAGAACTTTCTGATTGCCAACGCCCTTTTCTGGCTGAAAGAGTTCCATGTGGACGGCATCAGGGTGGATGCGGTGGCTTCCATGCTGTATCTGGACTACGGCAAGAAGGATGGGCAGTGGCTGCCTAATAAATTCGGCGGCAATAAAAATTTGGAAGCTATCGAATTTTTCAAACATTTGAATTCGGTTATTCGGGGAACTTATCCGGGATTTTTAACCATAGCGGAAGAATCTACGGCGTGGCCTAATGTGACCAGCGAAATCGGGGGGGAAGGGCTTGGCTTTTCCTTTAAATGGAATATGGGATGGATGCATGATTTCTGCGAATATATGAAGCTGGACCCATTGTTCCGCAAAAATAATCATTATGCAATGACTTTTGCCATGAGTTATAATGATTCGGAAAATTATATTCTTCCCTTGTCCCATGACGAAGTGGTCCATCTGAAATGCTCTATGGTGAACAAGATGCCGGGGTATGAAGTGGATAAATATGCCAACTTAAGAGTAGGGTATGCCTATATGTTTGGCCATGCAGGCAAGAAGCTTCTTTTCATGGGCCAGGATTTTGCCCAGGAGAGGGAGTGGAGCGAAGAGCGGGAATTGGACTGGTTTTTGCTGGAGAGGCCTTTGAACAGGGGAATGCATGAATATGTAAAGGAACTTTTGGAAATATACAGGAAATATCCTTGCCTGTACGAAATAGATAATAGCTGGGATGGCTTCGAATGGCTGAATGCGGACGATGCGGACCAAAGCACGTACAGCTTTTTCCGGAAATCTTCCAATGGGAAGAACAATGTATTGTTTGTACTCAATATGACGCCTATGATGCGGGAAGGCTATAAGGTAGGTGTGCCGAAGAAGAAAAAATATAAATTGCTGCTTAACAGCGATGAAGAAAGGTTCGGGGGGAACGGCCATGTGATTCCCGAATCCATCAACGCAGTGAAAGAGAAAGAGCAGGTGAATTATAAGGATTATAGCATTACCTTTGATTTGCCTCCATATGCGGCGGCGGTTTTTGTATTCTAAAAGGTTAAGGAAATAATGGAATTTGCCGAAATAAAGGGTGAACATAGCAATATGTTCACCCTTATTTTGGATGAAGATTCGGGTGTCAAAAGTTCTGGCTGCGGAGCGCCCGAATCCGATGAATAATATATTTATAAATGGGATAAATTGTGAAAAGCTTTTTTAAGCGGTCAAGCATGCCTGTCTGGCAGTGCGGAAATGGGGTTAAACATGAATGTAGTCTTTGATAATAGCAGGGCGGAAAAAGGGGCGAGGGAGATTTCTTCCCCTAATACTCAACAAAATGCAGGGAAGGCGGCAGCCGCTTACGGCAGTTCTCAGGCGAAGGAAAGCCGGGGGGTATTCGCATTGGATATTTCCGGTACATCTCTGGATAATAATGCCTATGGGGAAAAGGGAAAGAGCATAGAGGATGTTATGCTGGATGCAGGGCAGATGGATGTTGCTGCCCAAAGAAATTATATGGCGGTAATGTCCAATACCATGTCGGATGAAGACTTCGCCAAATTGCAGGAGGAAGGGTATCATCCGGGGAATACGGAAATAGAGACAGTAGTCACCATCGTGGATGAAATAAAAGCGGCACTGGCAAAGGGCGGCAAGAATATTGACGGCTATACCGATGATTTAGATGTGGAGACCTTGACGGAGATTACGGGCAGTGCGGCAATGGCAGAGGAGATTGTAAAGCAGTTTGCGGAACATGATATTCCTGTTACAAGCGAGAATGTGGAGGATGTGCTGAAGGCTTCTGCTACAGTGGCAAAGCTTATTGAGCCCACTGACGGCATGGTAAAATATATGGTGCAAAACCACATGGAACCCACAGTGGATAATGTCTATAAAGCACAGTACAGCGCAG
>BLLT01000065.1 GCA_011958945.1 Lachnospiraceae bacterium
CGCCCGGTGTCGCTCCCCCTCGCGGGAGCGTGGATTGAAATCGCTGATGCTCTGGCTAAAATCCCGGAATGCCAGGTCGCTCCCCTCGCGGGAGCGTGGATTGAAATAGTTCCTTCCCCAGATTGGCCAGTTCTATGCTTTGTCGCTCCCCTCGCGGGAGCGTGGATTGAAATAAGGGGCGTCCGACAAGCGTGGGGCTGGGTGCGGTGTCGCTCCCCTCGCGGGAGCGTGGATTGAAATACATCGTTTTTGTTAAGCGCAGTTAATTCAGATACCGTCGCTCCCCTAGCAGGAGCGTGAATTGAAATACAGGATGTCATACTCCCCATTGCGGAGAGTAGATTAAATATGCTTACATAAATCTTTATATCTGCAGGGTATTGATAGTCCAATTACATAAATGCAAGGAGAGTATCATAACCGGTACAATAGTGTTATAGGAAATAAAATATGTGGCAAAACATTAAAATAATGTTGATAATGAGGTATCTACTTGTGTAGTGGTTAGGATAATATACAAAGATGTATAATTATTATATTATATAGAAATAAACTTGATCAAACAAAATAATAAGAATATAATGAATCCATACAAAAATCCAGCATAAAAAAATAGAAAAATACAAAGGGGAATTTAAATGTACAATATCAAAATGGATAAATGGCTGAAAGAAAGAAGCATTACCCTTGATAAAAGTTTCATCGAAGAACTTCAAGCTCTGTCGATAACATATAAAAAAACAAGCAACTCCGATTATTAGAGGATGTATATACAGAACTAGGTTGTACAAAAACAGACATATCCCGCTGGAAAAAAATTTCTTACAGCACACATGCTTCACTGAAATCCCATAAAATAAAAGTAATCTTAAATGCAGTGTCTTTATTTCAATTAACCCATAAACAGGCAGAAAGTTTCGCGAACAAAGCGGGGCTTTCTTTATTTCCCTATAGGAAACTATGTCATGAGGCGCATGGGCTCATAAGTTCGAAATACAAATTTGCGGAGAATACGAAGCCTTCTCTTTTAACATATAGGGAAGTACAGCCGCAAGGGTGGCCGTCAGAATCGCCTATCGGTTTGGTGGAAACCTTAAAAAAATGCACCAGCGGGCAGCGCAGGCAGCTTTACCGTCTGGCGGTGAGTGAGCGGATGATTCAGTATTATCTTGCAGGAAAAGTACCTACGAAGCAGGTATTGTTGGCGATTGCCATTCTTTTGGAACTGCCCATAAAAGAGGCGGAGGAATTGCTTTGGGAGTATGGATATAGCCTGTCCTATAGTCTGGCCAATGATGCTGTGGTGCGCTGGTTTTGGGAAAATAATAGCACTCTGTCAGGGGCGGATTTGCTCTATGAGATAAATGAGACTTTAGAATATTTGAACTTGCCTTTGCTGATGGCAAAACAAATAAGAAGGTAAACTGGAAATCTGGCTTAGGCAAAACCATAGTTTATGGAAGAATTATAAAAGGAGAGGGAAATTATGGAAAGGTTACAAATAATTTCGGATTTTATTTTATTATCCGGTATACAATATGGTGGAAACAATGCTACAGTAATCATTCATGGCAAACACATTGCCCTTCCAGGAGCACTTATTTCCTGGCAATACCGGAACAAAAGGGCCTGAGGGAGACAGCGCAAAGAGAGATTTGACTGTGGTTGCCGGAATGAAAAACACCACACAAAGGAGGTAGTTCATATGCCAAAATGGACCTATTCAATTACAATTGTCAACAATATGGACAGGCCGCTGGAACTGATTTCTTCCAGTATTGCCTGGGGAAAAAAAGCGAAAGCATTCCCGACAGAGATAGCTGCCGGTGAGCATGGGGAATTCAGCGTATATGCCAAGGCGGGCACTTCGACGGGGATTGAATTTTATTTTACTATGGGGGATAAAGTGGAAAAAAAAGGAGACCCCCACTATGGCAATTTCTCATTTTCCGTAGACATGCCTTATTGGAAGCATGCAAATAAAAGCAGTTTTGATTGTACGGGTATTCTTACCCAAAGCGGTTTTAAAAAAATTCCGGACGGGGCACACGATTTTGCAATTACGGCAACGGTCAGCACTTCGCTATGCTCCATTTTCCTTCCGGGAGAAAAAACGTGGAAAGGCAACGGTTATCAGATGGAATATTGCAATCTTTATGACTGGGAAGAAATACAGAAACTGAAAGTGGTGGAACCGGATGAAAAGCGGATTGATGATTTTATCCCTGTAGAAAATATTTTTTCCAAGAGAAAAACCGACAGCCGTACAGAGCAGGTTTCCGTTCCCAAGAAATTATGGAAGGAAATTATAGACCGGAAATATCCGGATGATTACAGCAAAAGGAATTTCGTAAAGGATTACTTTACAGTATCCGCTTATGAAATTAGGAAAAACGTGACAGTGAGCATCGCTGCGAACCAATCCTACGAAAAGACATTGGAAGTGTCCAACCGCTCTACGGTAAGGCGCGAGACCAGGGAAGAATTCCAGATTGAAAATACAATCAGCGGAGAGGGAACGGGAGAGAAATTCACCTTATCGGAAACATTGAGGATGCAATACCAGATTAGCAGGCTGGATGAATATTGCGAAGAAAATATGGAATCTGTAAGGGAAGTGTTTAATTATGACGCTATAGAGCAGGACAGGGATGTGGTGCTGTGGGATTTGGCGGAAGTACTGATGCTGTACCGGGTAAATATAAAGGGTAAAGTGGAACTGGTAGGCATAGGGGATTATTATGTGGCATCTACCCAAAAGACGTATCTAAGGAATGGCATCCAAGGAGAAGAAAGCCCTTATGATACCCGGGAAGAGGAACTGCCTTGTGCTGATTCGGAGAGCAATTACCGTCTCTATGATGATTCGGACGAGGAATTATTGGGGGAAGAATTTGAGTCATGGGATGACGGTGACGGAGTACCGGTAAAGAGTCTGGGTGTAGTGCAAGGTAACATCAGAATTAACAATGTGAACTACCGGTGGATGGAGGTAAGGCGCGGAACAAATCGGGGGATGCTGTTTAACCCTGGTGAGCACCGCTATTCGTTCAGGCCTAATCCCCATGATGACCCCTGGTATAACAGGCATCAGACGGACTGGTATGAAGCCATGGCGCGGGAATTCCAGCGGGTCGGAAATGCCAATCATTGGACGCAGGATAATTGGAGCGACGGACAGGATATCAGGAATTTGAGGGTGAATAACGAGACGTATACGGCTAGAGTGTATTGATGTTACAAAAGTTTTTATTGCGGGAATCAATCATAGGGGCGAAGGTAATCTCCGGCCCGTAGAGGTTGATTCCCGCTGCTTGCGGCAAGAAGACTATTGACCGCCACAATTTTCAGAAATGCCATGAAACTGAAAACGCCTGTCTTCGTATACCTGTCTCCCTATACATGCTCATTTCCTGAAATTTCTTAAATGCATATACACAGTATTTTTCGATATTTCCAGTTGCTCTGCCACTTTAACTACCGCATCTTTAATATTAAAGATGCCTTTTTCCTCCAAACGTATAATAATTTCTTTATTTTTATTAATAGTGGTAATTTCTGGGTTGCCAATAACTTCTTCCAGCGTTTGGGTCACGGCTTCTGCAATCATTTCATCCACATCCTGGGTAAAACTTTCAATCATATGAGGGGTATCCTGATTTGGATGGGTGACAGGGAAGAAAGTATTTATGAAATTGTAAAGGGGAATATCGGTATAGAAATTCAGACAAAGTAAACCGATGATACGTTCATTTTCGCCAATGATTGGAATTGTTGCGGATTTAATCGTAATCCCCTCCCGGCTATGGTTAAAATAGGCCAAAGTTTTTTTCTCTCCGCTCCGCTCTATATCTTCCAGCATTTCCAGTGCCAAATTAGTGATGGCGGCTCCGGTTTTACGGCCGGAGTGATGACCATGTATTACTTCAATAGCGGAAGATTCCAAATTTTCCAGACTGTGAAGAATAACCTCACATCCTTCCCCCAGATAGAGCCCCAGACCCTGCACAACAGTCTGCATGGCCTGGAGAATTAGTCTATCAGCTTTTGTTAAAATAATTTCCTTATTAGGCATTGTCCATTAACGCTCCGTTATAAAATTTCTCCATTTGATTGTATCACTTTTTGATACCAATAGAAACTATCTTTTTTATAACGTTTTAAAGTGCCGCGCCCTTCATTATCCTTATCCACATAAATAAAACCATAACGTTTTTCCATCTCCCCGGTAGATACACTGACTAAATCAATGCTGGCCCAAGGCGTATAACCGATTAAATCTACACCGTCCCCGAGGGCTTCTTTCATTTGTTCAATATGTTCTTTTATATATTGAATCCGGTAATCATCATGGATGCAGCCGTCTTCTTCCAGGATATCCTTTGCCCCAAGTCCATTTTCCGTTATCATTATAGGAATGCCGTAACGGTCATAGACATGGTTCAATGTGTAGCGCAAACCTTTGGGGTCAATCTGCCAATTCCAGTCAGTCGCCTTCAGATAAGGGTTTTTTGCACCGCCCATAACATTGCCGGAAACTTTGGCGCTGTTGGCATCCGAACTGATGCAGTTGGACATATAATAGCTGAAAGAGTAAAAATCAACACAGCCTTCTTTGATATCTTTTAAATCTTGCTCTGTAATTTCGAAATGTATATTATTTTTTTCAAAATAACTTTTTATATAGTAAGGATAAATGCCCTTTACCTGTACATCGCCGCTGAAGCAGTTGCGCATCAGGTCTTCCTGCTGTGTCAGGATAATATCATCCGGATTGGGTGTCAGAGGATAGACAGTAATGTGGCAGATCATTGTGCCGAAGCGGAAGTCGGGATTGATGGATTTGCCCATTTTCACGGCGCGCGCACTGGCAACAAACTGGTGGTGCAAGGCTGCAAACCGTGCATTAGGATCATCTATCTGATCTGTGAAATATTTGGTTCCTTCGTGCAGGATGCCCGCATGGTTCCAATTGCCCAATTTGGTGGTTAGACAGTTGATTTCATTAAAGGGAATCCAATATTTTACCATATCTTTATAGCGGTGAAATAATACTTCGCAAAAGCGGAGGTAATAATTAATGCAATCCCTGCTTGCCCATCCGTTGCATTTATCAGTAAGGGCAAATGGATTTTCATTATGGTAAATAGTAACTAAAGGTTCGATATTATATTTTTTCAGTTCTGCAAATACTTTGTCATAAAATTCCAGCCCCTTTTCATTCGGTGCTGTTTCATCTCCATTGGGGAAAATCCTGGTCCAGTTAATTGACATACGAAAAATATTAAATCCCATTTCGGCACATAGGGCAATGTCTTCTTTGTAATGATGATAAAAGTCAACTGCCGTGTGCGAAGGATAATAGTAGGCATCTTCGTCGATAACAGGCGTGATTTGCCTTGGCTGTGTATGTGTGCCGTTTGTCATCACATCTGAAATGCTGACTCCTTTTCCATCAATATTCCATGCGCCTTCGCATTGATTGGCAGCAGTTGCGCCGCCCCAAAAGAAATGTGGGGGAAATTGTTTGTTTTTCATCGTAGCCACTCCTTTGTTTTGTGTAGGTGAATAAAAAATATTTCATTGGATAAGTACAAAATAGCACAGAAAAAATAAAAAATCAACTAAAATAATTATAAAAATCGCATTGACTAAAATAAATTTTAGTGATATAGTGGATTTAAATAAAATAAATTTCATTTAAGGAGGAAGAAGGAGTGAAAATAATTTCAACTGAAAAAGCTCCGCAGGCAATTGGACCATATTCGCAGGCGATTTTGGCAGATAGGTTTCTCTTTGCTTCGGGGCAGATACCGGTAAATCCGGAAACGGGGGAATTAGTGGAAGAAAGGATTGAAACACAGGCCAGGCAGGTAATGGAAAATATAAAATCTATTCTGGCAGCAGCAGGCTATACTTTTGAAGATGTGGTAAAGGTTACCTGTTATTTAAAAGATATGAAGGATTTTGAAGGCTTTAATAAGGTTTATGGGGAATATTTTACCAGCCATCCGGCCCGCTCCTGCGTGGCGGTCAGACAGATACCCAAAGATGTATTATGTGAGGTAGAAATTACAGCATATAAATAGAAAGTGCTGCCAGCGGCAAAATACTATATTGAAAATAAAGAAAAAGGAGAAGAAGCATGAAATACACAGAGGTGGTAAAAGCTATCGTGGAACATGTAGGGGGGAAGGATAATATTTCTGTGGCAACCCATTGTATGACAAGGCTGCGCCTGAATTTAAAAGATAGTTCGAAGGTGGAAGAGGATGCCTTGAAAAAGCTGGACGGTGTTATGGGGGTAGTGAACAAGGGCCAGCAGACGCAAATCATTATTGGGGCGTCAGTGAATGAGGTTTATACGGAGTTTATTGAATATACAGGAATGAAAGAGGAAGCTCCGGTAGAAGAGAATCTGGATGAGTTGAAGCAGGATTTGAAAAATCGAAAAGGGAATCTTTTGACGGTATTTTTTGAGACGGTAGCCGGAATCTTTAACCCTATCGTGCCGGCATTGGCAGGGGCCGGTTTGGTACGTGCTATATTAACCATTGCAGTGGTATGCGGGCTGGATAATACCGGTAATACGTATATGGTCATCAATACAATTGCAAACGGTATTTTTACGTTTCTCCCGTTCCTGTTGGCGGCCTCCGCTGCAAAGCAATTTAAAATGGATACATTCGTAGCCATGACTATCTGTGCAGGCATGATGTCTTCTACATGGGCTACTCTGATTGGGGAAGGCGTATCTGCATTTTCTTTTCTTAAAATTCCGTTTACGCTGGTAAACTATTCATCTTCGGTGCTGCCGATTGTGTTTGCTGTCTGGTTTGCATCCTGGGTGGAAAAGGGGCTTCGGAAGATAATTCCGGGGGCATTAAAAATTATCGTGGTTCCATGTCTGACTATCCTGGTGGCGACCCCTATATCCCTTATGACAATTGGGCCGTTGGCTACATGGGTCGGCAATTTGCTGGCAAATGGAGTGACGGTATTATTTGAAAAGGGCGGCTTGTTTGCCGGACTGATTTATGGCGGCATATATTCGTCTATGGTGGTTCTTGGTATTCATCATGGAATGGTTCCCGTATTGGTGCAGGGTATTACTGCTCAGGGCTTCAATTATATTTCACCTACCAGCGGTGCTGCTAATATGGGGCAGGCGGGAGCGGCTTTTGGCACATGGCTTAAAGCTAAAAATCAAAAAACAAAAACAATTGCGGCTTCGGCAACGATTGCTGCTGTAACCGGCGTAACGGAACCTGCTATTTATGGTGTGAACTTTAAGTATAAAAGGCCATTCATGGCAGCAGCTATCGGTGGTGCAGCAGGGGGCGGAGTAGCATCTTTCCTGGGATTAAAGGCTTATGCGATGGGCGGGCCGTCTTTCCTGAACTTCGCGATGTTCATAGGGGAGGAATCCAGTAATGTATGGCTGGTTATGGCATGCTTTGCTTTAGCGTTTGTTGTTGCTGCGGCAATAACTTATATTTGGGGAATTGAAGAAGAATAATTGGAACGGTTCGGGCAAATCCAAACTGCTGCATCCGGAGTGGTGTAGATGCAAGTCCGGATGATGAAGGCCCGCACAGGAAGGTATGTTGGATATATGAGCGTGAAAGAAAAAATGATAAAAGCTTTCCGGGAAGCGAACGGAGGTTTGTTTTCCTCTGTAGAGAAAGCGGATGTGGGAAGTTCTTACCAGGAATTGGAAAAACAGGGGATTGCCCTTATGGGGTGGGCGGATCCGTTTATGCCGGACTTTTCCCTTCCGGAACATATCGAAAAAGCAACCATAGAGGCTGTCCGTATGGAGGCTGCGCCCCATTATACGGCGCCCATTGGAGGATTGGCGTTAAAACAGGCGATTGCAAAGAAGCTATGGGAGAAAAATAACTTAAAAGTGAACCCGGAACGAAATATTTTGATTACCCCGGGTTCCGATTCAGGCCTTTATTTTGCCATGCTTCCTTTTATTGAAGAAGGGGATGAGGTTTTGGTTCCCTCCCCCAGCTATCCAAACAATATGCTGAATGTGGAAATCATGGGAGGCAAAGTTGTACCAGTTCCACTGAGACAGGAAATGGGGTATCAACTGGAGGTAGAGGAAATGGAACGGCTGGTGTCAGAACATACCAAAATGATAGTTCTGACCCATCCCAATAACCCTACTACTACGGTATATAACAGGAAATCTTTGGAAATGCTGGCAGAATTTGTTAATCGTCATAATTTGATTCTGGTCTGTGATCAGGCGTTTGAAGACTTCTGCTATGAAAATGAGATGATTACGCCGGCGGCGCTGCCGGGGATGTTTGAGCGGACGATAACGGTATTTTCTTTTTCCAAGGGAATGGGGCTTAGCGGATATAGGGTTGGGTATCTTGTCTGTGACGATTTGATTATGGACGGTATGTTTGCCAATGCAGTCTCGGTTTTAGGGGCAACCAATACGGTTTCCCAGATAGCGATGACAGCGGCCCTTGAAAATACCGAATTTATGGATGAGTTTGAGAAGGCTTTTGATTTCCGTCGTAAGGAGGCTTATAGGATATTGAATTCTATTCCCGGCGTGTCAATGCAGATGCCGGAGTCGGGGTTTTTATGCTGGGTGGATGTATCCCGGCTGGGAAGTTCCGCAGAAATCGTAGAATATCTGCTTAAGGAGGCACGCGTATCAGTGAATGACGGCGTGAATTATGGCATTGGCGGCGAAGGACATATCCGGATTGTCTTGGGTGTGTATAAGGATAACCGGAAAGTGGTGGATGCTTTGGAGGGAATTCGGGATGCATTGTTGAGATATGGGAGATAAGAAGGGAATCTGGTTTTTTTATAATTGGCATCTATACAACAAACTTGGAAAATAGAGAAATAGAAAAAAATAAAACTTAATAATTTTTTCCGCTGCGGAAATCAACGTAAGGAGCAGGTATGGAGTATTCTGTTCCCTTAAAGGCTGATTTCCGCGTTTTTTTTTCGGGCGATGATAATCGTATCATATATCTGATATTTTTTTAATTAATTTGATATATGTTTCGGGCGGAGAAAATTAGAATAATTAGAAAGCAGGAAGTGCAAAAGCAGAGCAGGAGGTTTATTTGGATGGAAACAATACGGTTTTTAGACAACAAAGGAACATTTTCTATCGTCCGGCCGGAAAACTACAGTTATCTGTACTTTCCGATTGCAGGGGAGAGTGGGATAAAAAGTTCCCTGTCGCCCAATTTAGGCGGTGATATAAAGAATAATCAAAATGCTTTTTTAATGGAGCCTGTCAGTGCGGAGAACTTGCACAATAACCGCTCGGGAAGAAATTTCTGGTGTTATGTGGAAGGGCTGGGGGCATGGTCTGCCACAGGGGCATCGGCGGAGGAAGAATGCAAAAAATTTACGGGAAGCCAGGATGAAAGTGAAATGACGGCAGGTTTTATGTGGCAGTCAATCGTGCGAAAATCTGAAAAATACCAGTTGAAAGCAAAGATAACATCTTTTGTGCCATTAGGGCACAACGTGGAAATTATGCATGTGGAGCTTTGCAACATGGATAATAAAGTCAAGAAAATTACTCCTGTTGCAGCGATTCCTATTTTTGGCAGAAGTGCGGATAATATCAGAGACCACAGGCATGTTACTTCCCTTCTGCACCGTATCAAGACAACGGATAACGGAGTGTATGTAAAGCCGGCATTATCTTTTGACGAGAGAGGGCACAGGAAAAATGATTTGACTTATTTTGTATGCGGGATGACCGGGGATGGGGAAAAGCCCGTGGATTTTTATCCGATTACGGAAGAGTACATAGGCGAAGGGGGAAGCTATATACAGCCCCAAAAGGTTATAAAAAATGAAGACGGCGTACCCGCTGGAAGCATCTATGAAGGAAAAGAAGCGCTGGGGGGTATCCGTTTCCCGGCAATTTCTCTAAGTCCAAACGGAGGAAAGTCATATACCGTCATTATGGGAATAACGGAAAAAGAAGAAGAGATAGGGAAAATACTCTCTGCTTATGAAACCGGGGAAAAAGTGCAACAGGCCCTGAAGGAGATGAATGTTTACTGGCAAAGTAAGGTAAATGTCATATATGAAACCGGGGATGGAAG
This sequence comes from Lachnospiraceae bacterium, assembly GCA_011958945.1. Lineage (GTDB taxonomy): Bacteria > Bacillota > Clostridia > Lachnospirales > Lachnospiraceae > Kineothrix. The sequence goes on from BLLT01000065.1 coordinate 10,110, forward strand.
GTTTGACAATTGGATGAGGTGGGTCAGCTTCCAGCCCATTCTGCGGCGGATTTATGGATGCTCTTTTCTGCCGCATCATGATTACGGAAGGGGAGGAAGGGGATGGCGCGATTTATGGCAGGACTGCCTTTCCCTTTTGATTATGGACCCCGGCGGTGTGCGGAGGATGATTCTCGATAATTATGGCGGCGTAAGGATTGACGGAACCAATGCTACGATTATAGGGGAAGGGCAAGGGGAATTTATTGCGGACAGGAACGGCATTGCGCGGGTTTGGATGGATCATGGGGTATGGCCCTTCATGACTACAAAACTTTATATTGACCAGACGGGCGATGCGGAAATATTAAAGGAAAAGATATCTTATTTTAAAGACGGGCAGATGAAACGCGGGGGCGGGCTGGATGAACAATGGGATGTTACATATGGACTGAGGCAAAAATGTGAAAATGGTGAGATATATGAAGGAAGCATTTTGGAGCATTTGTTGTTGGAGCATTTATGTGCGTTTTATGAGGTGGGAAGCCACAATCATATCCGCCTTCGGGGAGCGGATTGGAATGATGCGCTGGACATGGCAGCTGAGCGAGGGGAGAGTGTGGCATTTACCTGTGCCTATGCGGGAAATTTTATGCAGCTGTCAGAACTACTTTTAACTCTTGAAAAGAAATTTGGCTGGGAGCAGATTGAACTGCTTAAGGAAATACAGATTCTTCTGGAGGATGATACCGGGCTTTATGATAGTGTGGATGGGAAACAGGAACTTTTGAACAATTATCTGCAGCTTTGCTCCCATAATATCAGTGGGGAAAAGATACGGATGAGCATCGGGGAACTGGCGGATAATCTGCGGCATAAGGCGGAATGGATAGGTAATCATATCCGCCGGACGGAATGGATAGAGGGGGATGAAGAAGGGTGGTTCAACAGCTATTATGATAATGACGGAGAGGCAGCAGAGGGATACTTCGGGCAAGGAGTCCGTATGATGCTTACCGGCCAGGTGTTTGCAATTATGGGAAAAATCGCCAATAACAACCAGATAGAAAAAATTTGTAAAAGCGCGGATAAGTATTTATATAAAAAAGAGATTGGCGGCTACCGTCTGAATACGGATTTTGGTGAACTGAAGTTTAACCTGGGAAGAATGTTCGGGTTTGCATATGGAGAAAAGGAGAACGGGGCTGTTTTCTCCCATATGACGGTAATGTATGCAAATGCGCTGTATCGCAGGGGCTTTGTAAAAGAGGGGTATAAAGCTTTGCAGACGTTAGCGGATACTGCTTTGCAGTTTGATGTAAGTAAAATCTACCCGGGCATTCCCGAATATTTTAACGGCTCGGGAAGGGGGATGTACCATTATTTAACGGGAGCGGCAAGCTGGTACATGCTCACCATGGTCACAGAAGTATTTGGGGTTCATGGGAAGGGCGGCGACATGGTAATCCGCCCTAAGCTGATAAAAGAGCAGTTTGATGGAAAGGGTAACGCCAGGCTGCAGCTTTGGTTTGCGGGAAAAGAGTTCCGGATTTTATTTGTTAACCCGCTGCATTTGACTTACGGGGAATATGTGATAAAAAAGGCGATTTGTGATGGGCGGACGGAACTTATGATTGACAAAATTTCGGTGTTCCTTAGCAGGCAAACCATCACGTCCTTATCGGATATTAGGCATGAAATTCAGGTGGAACTGGGGAAAAATAAAGAAGAATAAAGGAGAAAACGGTATGAAATTTGGATATTTTGATGATGAAAAAAGGGAATATGTAATTGACAGGCCGGATACGCCGGCGCCATGGGCGAATTACCTCGGCTCACCTGAGTACGGCGCAGTTATTTCCAATAATGCGGGCGGGTACAGCTTTGCAAAATCCGGGGCAAACGGCAGGATTTTAAGATACGTTTTTAATGGGTTTGACCAACCGGGAAGATATATCTATATTCGAGATAATAAAAGGAAAGATTATTGGTCCGCTTCGTGGCAGCCGGTGGGGAAGGATCTGACGGCCTATAAAAGCGAGTGCCGTCATGGAACGGCGTATACAAAAATAGCGGCAGACTACAGCGGTATTTATTCGGAAGCGCTTTATTATGTTCCGCTTAATAAAACATATGAAGTATGGAATATAAGCGTAACCAACTGCTCTGGCTATACCAGGTATTTGAGCATTACAGGGTACGCAGAATTTACTAATAACAGTAATTACGAACAGGACCAGGTAAATCTGCAATATTCCCAGTTTATAACAAGGACGCTTTTTAAGGGAAACAGGATTTGTCAATTGATTCACGGCAATCTGGATGGGCTGGAAGAAGGGAAGGATGTGGATGACAAGATTGTAGAAGAGCGCTTTTTCGGCCTGGCCGGGGCTGATGTTTCATCCTATTGCGGGGATAGGGAAAAATTCCTTGGCCCTTACCACGGATATGGGAATCCGGAAGCAATCATTCAGGGTGATCTTGGGGGAGGACTTTGCTATAACGGGAATGGGTGCGGTGCGTTGGCCGCCCGGGTGACTCTCGCTCCGGGAGAAACGAAGAATCTGGCATTTATTTTAGGGATGAAAAGCGACTTGGAGGCGGAGCGGATATTGGAACAGTATGGGAATCCGCAGGAAGTCTGCAGCAGAGAGCTGGAGCAGCTGATTTCCTACTGGCATGAGAAGCTTTCGCATTTTCAGGTAAAAACGCCGAGCCCGGAGTTCAATACGATGATTAATACATGGAATGCCTATAATTGCTTTATGACTTTCATCTGGTCGCGGGCAGCGTCATTTACTTACTGCGGCTTGCGCAACGGTTATGGATACCGTGATACGGTGCAGGATATTCAGGGCATCATCCACCTTGCCCCGGAAATGGCCGCGGAGAAGATTCGCTTTATGCTTTCTGCCCAAGTGGATAATGGCGGAGGGCTGCCGCTGGTAAAATTTAATCATAATGCGGGCCATGAGGACACGCCGGACGATGCGTCATATGTGAAAGAAACCGGCCATCCTGCATACCGGGCAGACGATGCATTATGGCTGTTCCCCACAGTGGATAAATATATTTCCGAGTCGGGAAACCTTGCATTTATGGACGAAGTCATTCCGTTTGCCAATAAAGGGGAGGGTACGGTATATGAGCATTTGAAACGTGCTATTGATTTTTCGATGAATCATTTGGGAAGCCATGGAATGCCTGCCGGGCTGTATGCGGACTGGAATGATTGTTTGCGGCTTGGCAAGGATGGGGAATCCACCTTTGTGGCTTTTCAGTTCTATTTGGCGATGTCGATTCTAAGGAAGTTTGCTGAATATAAGGAAGAGACGGAATATATCGAATATTTGAATGAAAATCAAAAAAAGTTGGAGAGGACCATGCAGGAACTTTGCTGGAATGAGGACAGATTTGTACGTGGATTTACGGAAAATGGGGAAGTGATTGGAGAACGTACAGCCCCCGAGGCAAATATGTGGTTGAATCCGCAAAGCTGGGCAGTAATCAGCGGGCTGGCCAAAAAGGAGCAGGCGGATACGGCTTTGGAAACGGTATATAGGCGGCTGAACACGGAATACGGGGCGGTGCTAATGGACCCGCCTTACCATGAGCATGCGTTTGAGGGCGCATTCGCCGTAATATACAATGCCGGAACAAAAGAAAATGCGGGGATTTTTTCCCAGTCACAAGGCTGGATTATTCTGGCAGAGGCTTTGCTGGGGCATGGAAACCGAGCTTTTACTTATTTTATGGAAAATGCACCGGCAGCGCAAAACGATCAGGCGGAAATCCGCAGACTGGAGCCGTATTGCTATGGGCAGTTTACGGAAGGGAAGGACAGCCCCTATTTCGGGCGTTCTCATGTGCATTGGCTTACGGGAACGGCATCCACCGTTATGGTGGGATGTGTGGAAGGAATATTGGGTATGAGGCCGGATTTTTATGGGCTTAAGATTGCCCCTTCAATTCCGGAGGAGTGGGAATCCCTTGAAATTGAAAAGGATTTTAGGGGGAGACATTTACATATCATAATCAATAACCATGGGCATGCGCAGTCGGGCTGTAAAAAGCTTGTGGTGGATGGAAAGGAAATGGGAGGGAATTTTGTTCCTATGGAATTGCTTAAGGAAAATACGGAAATTGTTTTGGATATCTCCTAAGAAGGGGTAACGCCGGACGGCGTGAAAGGATAAAAAAATTTTTTATAAAAGGCTTCTGTAGTGCGGATCTTTTTGAAATAAAAGAGGAGGCTATAGAGGCCTTTTTGGCATCAGAAGCTATAAGGGCAGAAGCCTACAGTTTTGAGCCCGTGATATTCCAGGCAGAAGAGGCATGGATATCCCGGTATTTTTTAGGCGTCATGCCGGTAAAGTCTTTAAAAATCTGTATAAAATGGCTTTGAGATGAGAAAGAGAGGTAGTTGGCAATTTCAATAAGGCTGAAATTGCAAAATTTCAGGAGGTGCTGCGCCTTCTCAATCTTCTTTTCGCGAATGTAGTCGCTTACGGAAACCCCGGTTTCCTTTTTGAAAAGACGGGATAGATAGCTTGCGGATAATCCGGTGTATTGAGCCAGATCCTCAATAGTAATCCGTTCCTTGATATGAGCATAAATATAGTCAATACAAGTGGTGATGGGCTTCGAGGTACCGGATTGTTTTACCAAAATGCGCATTTTTCCCGTAAAATCCAAGACCATTTGGTCATGAAGGTCTACAATGTCCTGATGAGTATGAAGATTGTCAAGTTTTAGGATGTAGAAATCGCTTAAGCGGAAAGCTTGTTCCATTTCCATACCGGAATCTATACAAAGCCGCGTGACAAATGCGGTAGTAATCACGAAGTGGTATTTTATATTTACTATAGGATCCCGGGAAAGGATGCCCACCCCATCGGTTTCGGCGAACTTTTTTTGCTTACAATTCCGACGGACAAATTCAAGGTCTCCATTGCTGACAGCATTAAAAAAAAGCCGTTCCTCACCGATGGGACGGTGAAATTTTTCTTCCTCGCTGTCTTTTGTTTCCTGCATATACCATTCCTGCAATAATTCCATGAGAAACATACCCTTCTTAAATAGGAGATTTAGATAGGGATATCATACCATGAATTTGCCGGGGTGAACAGTAACAATTATGCATTCTTGGGCAGAATGTGGACGAACTATTGGAAATGGGGCTGATTACGGAAGGCCGGCAGGGGGTTTTTTATGGGGAAATTCTTAGGTTTACAAATATGGAAGGAATATTTGTTACATAGGATATTAAATCGCATAATGCGAATTCCCAATCAAAACTTTTTTCCCGCAAAACGCAAACCCATATTTCCGAATCCGCTCTTCGGGTATTCCCCTGGACAAAAGGGCCGACTGGTAATTCCGTTCTTCTATCTGCTCCAATGCCTTTTGAACGGTATCGGCCAGATTTTTTTCTGAGGAATGCTGTACCTTGAATTCTATAATAATCGCATCGTTTTCAGGCCTTCTCGGCTCCATGATGATATCATAGCGGCCGAATCCGCTCTCGCGATTGGATGTAATTACATATTTATCTGTAAGTTCCACGATTAACCCTAAAACAAAACCATGGTAGAAGCGTTCGGGTTCGTTTCCCAAAGGACCTTTTCCAGTATCAAAATAACTGAATGTTGCAAGAGAAACCTTATTCATATAGTGGTTCATGGCGTCCATATCATCATGCAGCAATGCCTTTATAAAATCATTGTAATCAGAGTCGGTGCTGCTAAACCATTTGCGGAACATATTGCGGAACATTATTTTGACTTCAAAGTTGGTCAGTTTCAATTCGTATTCCTGTTTCCACTCCCCAAACTCGGTGGTATATGTTTCAAAGTTCTTCACTGTCAGATAACCGCTGGCCAGCAGAAGGCTCCACACGGCTTGTTCGTCCTGATCCAATAGGTCATATACAATCTGCTCATCAATAGTGGTGCGGATAGATTCATCCTTTAATAGGAATTCAAAAGCTTCTTTGATTTTTCCGCTTCCTTCACGTATTAGCTTGCTCACCAGGCTGTTGGAACTTGTATTGGCCCAATATGGTGCGAATTTCTCGGTTTTCAGATAATTCAGAATGGACCATGGATTATAAATATCTCTTCGACTGCCGAAAGAAAACCCATCATACCACTGCTTTACCTCTGGCATCTGCTGTTCGATTCCATACTCTTTTAATGCAGTATAAACCTCATCTTCTGTAAAGCCAAAACTTTCCGCATACATATCCGAAGTAGACGTTACCACTGACAGGTTGTTCAAGTCGGAGAAAATAGACTCTTTACTTATCCTGGTAATCCCCGTCATAATGGCGCGTTCAAGATGAGGATTTGTCTTGAATGTAGCATCAAATAAACTTCTGGTAAAGCCTGCTAATTCATCCCAATACCCATTCACATAGGCTTCCTGCATAGGGGTATCGTATTCGTCTAAAAGAATAATTACTTTTTTCCCATAATACTTCTTCAAATATCCTGAAAGGGCATTTAAGGAATCGGTGGCGACATAGTCCTCCATCTCGGCGGATACCTTACGGAAAAAATATTTTTCATTGTCGTTCAGCTTTCCGCTGTCCGGCAAAAAGTCATATTGGTTATATAAATCGGTGATGATTTGGCATATTTTCTTTCGGCTGTTTAAAAAAGAGTTCTCTTTGGCCTTCGCGAAACTCAGGGAAATGACGGGGTAGCTTCCCTGAAGGGCGCGGTATTTTTCCTCTTCCCATAAAGGCAGGCCTTCGAAAAGATAACCATAATCCGCATAATTTATGGAAAAGAATTTCTCTACCATGCTCATGGCTAACGTTTTCCCAAAGCGCCTTGGGCGGGTAATCAAAGTCACGCTGTCACCCTGCTCCCACCATTCTTTAATAAACTGGGTTTTATCTATATATAAGTAATCATTGCTGCGGATTGTTTCAAAATCCTGGCAGCCGATACTCACCGTCCTTGCCATATATGCGTGCCCTCCGTTATTTTGCCTTTTGCCTATAGTATATCTGCTTTGACTATTAAAATCAATATTTCCATCATACGGCAAAAGGCTGTTGACTTGCAGTGGTCTAAAATGTTAGAATAAACCAATTATCCGGAGAAAAGTGGGAGACCCTGATGACAGGGCAATTCATCAAATATTGGAAGGGCGAAAATAAATGAAGGAAGAAGCAGTAAAAAAGGCAATAGAAGATATCACGTATGAGAGCAGGGAATTCCCAAAGGAGGCGTTCCGTGTTATAAGCGAAAATAAGGAACTAGCACTCCCGTATCTGACAGCTGCATTGAAAAAGGCCGTAGAAGAAAAAGATGAACTGGAAGAGGGATATCAGCTGCATTTTTACGCCCTGTTTTTTATGGGGCAGTTTCAGGAAAGGAACTGTTTTCCTGAAATTATGAAATTGGCTATGCTCCCGCCCGAAACCTTGGATTATCTGATCGGGGATGCTATTACCGGAGGATTGCCGGATGCCCTTTATAATACATACAACGAAGAAGCGGCGCTCTTAAAGGAGGCGGTAAAGAATCCGGAGGTGGACGATTTTGTGAGGAGCGGAATGCTGGGTGTGATGGGGCAGCTGTGCCTGGACGGAGAGATGGGAAAAGAAGAGGTACAGGCTTTTATAAGGGAAATTGTCTTGGATGAAGAAGACATCGGGGATTACATTTATTCAGGGATAACAACCACACTTTGTGGGTGTCATTGGGTAGACATGCTTCCGGAAATAAGGAAAATGTATGAAGATGGAAGGATAGATGAGTACGTACTGGGCTCTTATAGTGACTGCGTGGATATGATGTTTGACTACAGATACAATACGAAATTGTGCAAAACGCCAATGGATGCGGCGGAGATATTGCAAGGATGGGCAATGTTCCAGGATGCATCAGAGAAAGGGTTTAGCAAAAAGGATATAGATAAGCTTGTAGATGATGTAGAGGCAGAGTATGCCAGGGAAACCGTGAAAATAAAAGTAGGGAGAAATGATTTATGCCCTTGTGGGAGCGGGAAAAAATATAAGAAATGCTGCCTGAACCGGCCAGCATCCCCGTTGGATGTGGCAGAAAGCGGGAAGGAGAGGGAACGGTGGCTAAGGGATTATCCGGCTTCGGCAGCAGTGCGGGAAGAGGGGAAAATTTATCTGGAAGATTTTTTTGATGCGGAAAGCATAGAGATTGACAAACTTGTTTACCTTGCCCTGCATCATCGGGCAATACCGTTGTGGAGGAATGAACAGGAAAGCGTTGTGGAAAACAGGAAGAAGGTTTATTTGACGGAGGCCTTCCTGAAATTCGAAGAAAAGGCGGAAAAGGAAAATGTCAAAACATGCAGGGAATATGATGAAAAATATGCCATACACTATTCGTGCGGAGAGTGGCTGGAGGCTCTGCTGAGATTGCTGAAGAATGGAAAAGATAGGGATTTGTACGGCAGGGTAAAAAAATGCTTTGAAGGGATGAACGGATAAAGGGCGAAGGGATAAGGCAGAGGATTCCGTAACTATGAAGCCAAAGGCTCTACCATGGATGTGTAAAAATCTGCATATCCTCCCCCGCATTTGTAAAAACTTGCATATGAAAAAGTAGAAAGGCGCATATACGAAACTGCGTCTTTTTTTTATAATATAGAAAATTATGCCACAGAGTGGTAAGTCGCCAAGAAAGAATGCGAAGCATTCTTTGGAATTGGCCGCTGGGCCAAT
>BLLT01000066.1 GCA_011958945.1 Lachnospiraceae bacterium
TACTTATTCAAGTGCGAAGTTTGAGTTATATATTTCAAACCTTGGGCTATGTGATAGATGTTTACCGGGGGGATGTGGAAGCGGAAAAAAATTTTGTAAATTATGGCGCCTTCATTACCTTTTTCCCTCAATTGGTAGCAGGCCCTATCGAAAGAAGCGGGAATCTTCTAAAGCAGATGAAAGAGGAGCATCATTTGAACCCCCGGGAATGCGTAGAAGGGTTTAGCCGGATGCTGTGGGGGTATTTCCAGAAAGTAGTGATTGCGGACAGGATAGCGGTTATAGTAACTGCGGTTTATGATGATTATATGTCTTATTCCGGAGTATACATTGTGGCGGCAACGGTGCTTTTCGCATTCCAGATTTATTGTGACTTTGACGGTTATACCAATATCGCCATCGGGGCCGCAAAAATATTGGGATTTGATTTGATGACGAATTTCAATGCGCCCTATTTTGCCCGCAGTGTGGCGGATTTTTGGCACAGATGGCATATTTCGTTAAGTTCCTGGTTCAGAGATTATCTGTATATTCCCTTGGGGGGCAACCGCCGCGGGCAACGAAAAAAGTATCGGAATCTGATGATAACCTTTCTGGTAAGCGGATTATGGCATGGGGCGAACTGGACGTATGTTATCTGGGGCGGCCTTCATGGGGCGTATCAGGTTATGGAAAATATATGGAAGAATAGATTCCATGATAAGAGGTTATCGGAAAGAGGAAAAGGGAATGAAAAAGTGCCGGCCTTTTTGCAATGGATAGGAACCTTTCTCGCTGTGGATTTTGCCTGGCTTTTTTTCCGGGCAGCTTCTGTGAAGGACGCTTTTTCGATGATAGGGAGAATCTTTGGGGAATTTAGGATAGGAGACATCTTGAACCGGGAGATGGCAGTGTCATTAGGGCTGGAAATGGGAAACATCATAGTACTGTCCATTGCCTTGTGTATCCTGTTTTTATCCGACTTTCTGAAAGATAAAGGGAGGATTTATAAAAAAATATGGCAGCTGCCGATTGCTCTCCGGTGGATTGTTCTTTATATAGCGATGTTTGGTATTTTGATTTTCGGTTATTATGGGCCGGAGTATAACGCATCCCAGTTTATTTATTTCCAGTTTTAACGGATTACTGCTCGGTCCATTCTTCCCTGGGAACTGCCGAAATGCTGTTTACCTCAAAATAAGAGGCATAGCCCACATTGACCCAGTAGCCGCTGTCTTCCGCGCTTAGGTCGGAATTATAGGCATCACTGTATTTATTTTCGAAACCAGGCCGCAGCAGAGGAACTGTGATATCCAGGTTCCCTGCGGCTTTCTGCTCTTCTATATAGGAAAAACGTTCGTTGACTTCCCGGTAAATCCGCATTAAATGCGCACCGCTTTCCATATATGTGAATATAAAGAAGAGGGTGAAAACTGCCGCGCTGCTTATTTTCAAAGCTTTGATATACATGTCTTTATCCGCCACGTCTATAATCCCTTGTACACAGCTGACCATCAAAAAAATTCCCGCCCCGAAATAGGCTCTGGCTACCGGCTCCGATGTGAGAACCAGGGCAAAGCAGGTGGCGATAAAGATAAAGAAGAAAAGCAGCATATTTTTGCTTTTTTTCCATCCATTCCTTTGTAAGCGTACAATCACAAAGGCTACGATAGCGATGGCAATCAGGATAAAAAAGTGATTCCTTATCGCCAGACAGCACTTCAGCCAACGGGAAACCAAAGCGAGAAGGCCGTCATGTTCTTCCTCCATAAACTGCATCCGGTTGGCGTTGCCGGGGGCAAGTATCATAAAAAGGAAACCGGTAACGACGCCCGCAAGGCCGGTTGCCATCCAAACGCGAATCCGCTTATGCTGCCAGAGATAACCCCCTACCCAGATACATGCTAAAAGAATGCATCCCCCGGAGGTATTTTCATTGCACCAGCCGGCCATTATCCCAAGAAGGAACAGGCCCACAGCAGGGGCAATCTGGGCAGACCCGGAAAAATCTTCCTTAAGGCAATACCTCAATAGCGATAGATAGCCCATAATAATCATACTGCCCCATAGATAATTGCATGCCCCCGTTTCCCATAAAACAGTTTGCTCAAAAGATACGGCAAAGTTCCAGATAAATAATTGAATCAGCAAATAGGCAAACACATCATATTTTTTCTTTCCTTCCACATTATAATACATGAAAAGAGTCATCAGAATAAAAGCTATGCTGTTACATATATTGAAAATCCACTTGCTGCCGGACAGAAAACAACGTAATATCATATGATTTACGCTTCTGCCGGTCCAGGTCATGTATTGCGTCTGTTCCTGCCTGATTAAATCAAGAAAAGAGTTGGCTTCCTGCACTGTCTTTTTATATATCAGGTCATCCGTCATTGCAGGAGTAAATACATTGTAGATAAGTATGGCAAAGAAAGAAATGGCAATCAGGCTGAAAAATATTATTTTCCTGTGTTTTTCTTCCGCCATATTAATGTTAAATAATTTTCGTTCAGCAATACGTTCTTTCATATGATTAACCGCTAAATGTGTCCTTTCCAAAATGCATTTTACGTAAGTATCCGATACGGGATACTATACTACTTTACCATTATTGCCCGACATTTTCAAATATTTTCACTTCATCCGCAGGCTGTTCGTAACAGTTCAGCCTGCGGCTTCCCTGTTACGGCTGTTCCCTTGAACTGCTAAGCTATTTGGGCTGATAAAAGGTATAACCGCACCGCCCGTTTTCTTTTGTATGGTATAAGGCCTCATCGGCCTGACGGAACAATTCATCATTGTATCCTTCCGTGGAAAAGGCAATGCCGACGCTGATAGAATATTTGGGCAGGTCGCCTTGGGGGTGCTGCAGTATCCAGTTTATTTTATCAATTTTATCGCTGATTATCTGGGGTTTGTCTTGCTGCACTTTTTCCATGATGACGGCAAATTCATCCCCCCCAATCCTCAGCACATGATCCGCTTTCCGGAAACTTTCTTCTAAAAGATTGGCGGCGTGTATCAAAGCCTTATCCCCCATAGCATGGCCATAAGTATCGTTGATGGACTTGAATACATCAATATCAATGAGCAAAAGAGCAAGAGATGACGAATTCTTGCGCAGCTTTAGTTTCAGCTGCTCGAAAGCCTCTCTGTTCAGAAGGCCTGTCAGGGCATCGTATTCGGCTTTATGGCGCAGGATATCCTGCTGGGCCATAGACATTTCATACACGTTGTTGTATATGGCCGCCAGATATTTGAATTCATAAGCACCTGTGATTTCCAGGACGTTATTATTTTTTATACAGTTGACATAAATCCGTATAGGCCTCAAAATGAGGACGGCGATCATAATATACGAAAATATAACGAGCAATACCACGAAAACAGTATAGATGCTCTGGCGGACTAAGGCATTCCTCATATCCTGTTCACTTTGGGCCTGTTCCATTTCACAGATAGAAGTAACGCTTTGGGCGACATCCGTTAAATTTTCGTCTATCTTTTGTTTCATGGACTGGTACTGGACACCGAAAACAAGCTGGCTGGCAGAGTCCGATTTCTCCTCGGGGCTATATTGCAATTCCTCTTCCGTTAAAGGATAATCCTGAATCTGGACGGGAAGGCTGTCCAGAGTTTCCCCTGTGGACAGGGCGGCTAATTTCATAGAATGGATTTCCAAGTCCATCAGTTCATTGGATAATTCCAGGGCTTCTTTGGCCGATTGAAAGGCGTTTTCATCTTTGCCCTGGAGATGATGTTCGATTTCCTGGAGAGCCTTATCCCTTCTCTGGGTTACGGTTACTTCCTGGAAATAGGAATCTGCATAGCTGGAGTCCTTGGTAATGGCATATAGGCGTGCCTGTTCAGTCAAATAATCGGAACCATGCGACATATTGGTTATGTTGTCTTTAATCAAGAGATATTCTTGGGTCATGCCGGCTAATTCCTGATGCTGCCTCATTACGTTGATGATCCCGTTCCCTATCAGCACAGATACTAAAATTGTTCCGGCCACGATCCATAAACTAAGTGTGCGGATACGTACTCCCTTTAACACGCTAATCTTATTTTTAGCAGCTTGTTCCCTATTCATCAAATCCCTCCCCGTTCCATATCTATTTTATCTTGTAAATACGGACTGAAATAAGTATAGCATTGGTAAAATGTTTTGGCAAGCAAACAACGACTTTACAAACTTCCCATAATATGCTATAACAAACTTGTTCCTATAAATCAAGTGAATTAGCAGAGTAGAAATCTGTGCGTCAAGTGCTGCATGAACGGGGAGTTGTCATGCGGACGAAAAGCTGCTTCGGCAGCTTGCGGTACAGGATTCGCATCCCGCTGCTGCATATGGAGCATTGTGTCCTCTTTTATGCGGTCAGGAAAACTGCTATAAAGGAGGTATTTTTAATGAAAAAAATAAGAGAAGTAAAAGAAATGTTTGAAAGTTCCCTGCGGGAAATGTTTGTTACCAGGAATATGGTATTGTGCGGCCTGATGGCGGCGCTGGCTGTAGTGCTTAGTATGACCGCATCCATAGAGGTAGGCCCTTATATAAGGATTGGTTTTTCGGGAATTCCCAACCGGATTGTGGAATGCCTTTTTGGGCCGGTAGCCGGATGTTTGTTTGGCGGTGCGCTGGATATCTTGAAATACGCATTAAAACCCACTGGCCCCTTTTTCTTTGGTTTTACTTTCAACGTGATGCTGGCGGGAATCATTTATGGCTCTATTCTATATAGAAAGCCGGTAAGTATAAAAAGGATCGTGGCTGCGGAACTGCTTATAAAGATTTTAATCAACTGCATTTTAAATACGCTTTGGATATCTATGCTGTATGGGAAAGGCTTCTTTGCCATATTGCCTTTAAGGGTGTTTAAAAATGTGATTATGCTGCCGATAGACAGCCTGATTCTTTATTTTGCCCTTACCTATGTAAAGAGATTGTTGAAAAGGGTTGGGTTTGGAGGCCAAGACAGGATTCCTGGCCGCTTATAACATAAAAAACGGTGTAGAAATGGAGAGAAGTATGAAGTGGACGAAATTTAAGATTAAAACATTGACACAAGCGGAAGATATAGTAATAAGTACCTTATATGATATCGGGCTGGAGGGCGCTCAGATTGAGGATAAGGTACCGCTTTCGGCGGCAGAAAAGGAGCAGATGTTTGTGGATATTCTGCCGGAAAACGGGGAAGATGACGGAATTGCTTACCTAAGTTTTTTTGTGGAAGTAAGAGAGGACGGCATGCTGGAGGTGAATGGGGAAAACCTTACGGTGAATGAACTTTTGGGAAAGGTGAAAGCGGAACTGGAAGACTTGCGTATGTTTATGGACATCGGTGAGGGCACAGTTCAGGTGGATGAAACGGAAGACATCGACTGGATTAACAACTGGAAAGAATATTTTCATCAGTTTTATATCGATGATATTTTGGTGATACCTTCCTGGGAAGAAGTGAAGGCGGAGGACAAGGATAAGATGGTGCTCCATATCGACCCGGGTACGGCTTTCGGCACGGGGATGCATGAGACTACCCAGCTGTGCATCCGCCAGCTGAGGAAATATATAACACCCGAAACCCGCCTGTTGGACGTGGGAACGGGAAGCGGGATATTGTCCATACTTTCCCTGATGTTTGGTGCAGGGGAAGCGCTGGGAACAGATTTAGACCCGTGTGCCATTGAAGCGGTGGAAGAAAATAAAAAGGCGAATGGTATCCCCGGGGAGAAGTTCCAGGTGCTTACAGGGAATATCATTACGGAAAAAGAAGTGCAGGATAAAGTGGGCTACGAGTGCTATGATATCGTGGTGGCCAATATCCTGGCGGATGTATTGGTGAATCTGACTCCGGTTATTGTGAAGAGTTTAAAGCCGGGGGGAATTTATATTACTTCCGGGATTATCGATGATAAGGAGGGCGTGGTGGCCGATGCCGTACGCGCAGCCGGGATGGAAATTCTGGAGACTACTTATCAGGGCGAGTGGGTGTCGATAACGGGGAGGAAGTAGGGATGTACCATTTTTTTGTGGATTTGCCACAGATACAAGGGGATGTTGTTACGATAACGGGGAGCGATGTGAATCACATCAGGAATGTGCTGCGGATGAAGGCCGGGGAGGAATTGGCGGTAGGGAATGGGGTGGATTGCAGGGAGTATTGCTGCCGCATTGAGGAGTTTTCGGGGGATTGTGTGATTTGCCGGGTGCAGTCGGTGCGGGAGGCGGATACGGAACTGCCGGCCAGGATATTTCTTTTTCAGGGGCTTGCCAAGGGGGATAAGATGGAGACGATTATCCAGAAGGCGGTGGAACTGGGGGTTTATGAGGTAATACCTATGGCAGCTAAACGTTGTGTGGTGAAGTTGGATGAAAAAAAGGCGAAAAGCAAAACGGTCCGCTGGCAGATGATATCCGAGGCAGCGGCCAAGCAGAGCGGGCGGCGGATAATCCCTGGGGTGAAAAATGTGATGACCATGAAAGAGGCTATGTCTTATGCGGCAGGGATGGATGTGCGGCTGATTCCTTATGAAAAGGCAGAGGGGATGGAAAAGACGAGGGAGATGATTTCTTCCCTGAAGCCAGGGCAGGATATTGCAGTTTTTATCGGGCCGGAAGGCGGCTTTGAGGAAGACGAGGTGGAGATGGCAGCTGAAGCAGGGGTTTGCCCCGTTACGATGGGGAAACGGATTTTGCGTACGGAGACCGCAGGGCCTGCCATGCTGGCATGGATGGTGTATCAGCTGGAGGAAAGCAGCATATAGTATAATAGATATGCGCCGCATCTATAGAAAATGCGCAGAAATGGGGAAAAAAATGGAAGTATATTTGGACAATTCAGCTACTACAGGATGCTTTCAGGACGTGGCGGCTTTTATGACACATATTATGTGCAGTGATTATGGAAACCCGTCCAGCCTGCATCTAAAAGGCGTTCAGGCGGAAAACTATATCCGTTATGCTAAAGAAACTATAGCAAAACTATTAAAGGTGAGCGAAAAGGAAATTCTTTTTACATCGGGCGGCACGGAAGCCGACAATATTGCGCTGATTGGCTGTGCCCTTGCTAATTACCGTGCAGGAAAGCATCTGATTACCACGATGATTGAGCATCCGGCGGTATTGCAGACTATGAAATATCTGGAAGAGCAGGGTTTTCATGTGACTTATCTGTCGGTGGATAATAAGGGGCGTATCCGGCTGGAGGATTTGCAGAAGGCTATGAGCAAAGATACTATTCTGGTATCCATCATGCATACTAATAACGAAATAGGCTCCCTGCAGCCGATAGCGGAAGCCGGGGCGCTGATTAAAAAGATGAACCCCCGCACACTGTTCCATGTGGACGCGGTACAGGGCTTTGGCAAATTCCGGATATATCCGAAGAAGATGAACATTGACCTGCTTTCCGCCAGCGGACATAAGATACACGGGCCAAAGGGCGTGGGATTTTTGTATATTAATGAAAAAGTGAAAATAAAGCCTATCATCTATGGCGGAGGCCAGCAGAATAATCTGCGTTCCGGAACGGAGAATGTGCCTGGGATTGCCGGGCTGGCAAAAGCGGCAGAAATTTTATACGGCGATTTGGATGGTGATGTGGATAGGCTGTATGAATTGAAGCAAAGGTTTATTGACGGGGTAACGCGTATAGACCATGTGAAAATCAACGGTTATACCGGAAGGGAATCCGCGCCCCACGTAATCAGTGTATCGGTGAGAGGCGTACGCAGCGAAGTCCTGCTTCATGCATTGGAAGACAGGGGAATCTATGTATCGGCCGGAAGTGCCTGCTCCGCCCGCAAGCCCCAGCCTTCGGCCACTCTAAAGGCAATCGGGGTGGAAAAGGAACTGTTGGAATCCACCATCCGGTTCAGCCTTTCGGTGTTTACAACGGAGGAGGAAATCGATTATACGCTGCAGGCGTTATATGATATTATACCGATGCTGCGCAGGTATGCCAGGCACTGATGGGCAGGCCATAAGCGGCAGTATAGGGCAATGTGGGGGGCTTTGGCCCCCACTATTTATGCACACGGAAAACTTCTTTATCGTATGGTATTCAGTATTTCCACCAGGCAGCTGTGCTCTTTTGTTTTTTTGCTGTAGCTAATGCCTACGGCCAGTATCCGCCCGGCATATCGGGATTCCTCGCCCAGCGTTCCCTGGAAACGGAGGGCATAGTTTTTGCTCTTAATCTGCGCAATCGCTTCTTCGGGGGTGCTGTCTACTTTCAATTCGATAATGATTCCATCCTCTCCCTTATGCTTGGGGAAGAAAATGAAGTCGACAAATCCTTTTCTGGATTTCTCTTCCCGCGATGTCCAATATTTATTGCGGGCAGAGAGATAGCATAAATTGATTATGGCGGATAGTTCCGTTTCGCTGTTATAGGACAGGATAGGAGACTCCGTATTGTGTGCGAACTGAAGAATATCCGCCATTGTCTTCGTATCGCCCGAGAGTGTGGCTTGAAGCATTTGCTCTGACTTCCTGGCAAGCTGATAGACATATCCGAGGGAATCTTTGGTTAACAGCAGTTCATTGAATTTATCCATCAATTCCTTGTTTGGAATCAGGACTTTTCCGTTTTCATAAGTTAAAAGCCCAAAGACTACCATGGCTGAATAGATTTGTTCCCTGGAATTGATTTCCATGGATACAGATGTAAACTGCCCGATAGCGGCCGGAACATGTTCCCCTGACACCAAAAGGGCTAGGTCATCTTTTGTATCCTGGATATTATGGCGGATATAGTAAAATAGTTCGTCATATGGCCCGGAACTGGTCCAATAGTTCCGGAGCTGATTATCCGTCAGGGCCAGAACAACGGAACGAGGATTATAGAGCCGCATCCCTGTGGCGGTATAATATCCGTCATACCAGATGCGGAGTTCTTCACGGCTGACTTTGGGGTAAGGTGAGTTTTCTTGATAGATATGATAAATCCTATCCACCTCAGAGTCGGAAAATCCGAAATATTCACTGAACTTTTCCGAGGAGGTCATATCATATTCGATGAACATATTCAGTTCGGAACCGCTGGAATATTTCATGATGGGAAGGACGCCGGTCATATATGTGAATTCTACATAAGATTGGTCTTTAAGCAGCCATTTTAAAAATAAGAGATATTCCTGCTGTTCTTCCCTGGAGACAAAGGGCATGTGAAAAACAGCATCCCATTCGTCCAACACAAACAGAAACTTGTCATCCGTTTTCTCATTAATTTTCTGCAAAGCATCCCATACAGAGTCTGCTTTGCTTAAACAGCAGCCCGCATAGGAGGCGATTAAATCTCCCAGGATTCCGTCTTCGATACGGGCAATATATTGTGTATAACTTTTACAATTTTTAGGGGCTCGGCTGAAATCAATATAAATAACATGATGCTTGTTTAAATGAAGTTTGTATTCAGGCTGTTTTGAAATAGCTAAGGTATCAAATATGTTATCGGTGCTGTCCGTTTGACCAAAAAATGCCCCTATCATATTCGCCATAATTGTTTTGCCGAAGCGGCGGGGCCTTGTAATGCAGCAATAGCAGTTTATGCTGCCGAAGGATGGGATTAATTCGGTCAGCAATAAGGATTTATCGACGAAATAAAGGCTCTTTACTATTTTTTTATACATTTCATAAGGGGCTTTGCTGTTTAAATACATACCCATGGTTTACCTCATTTCTACGCTGTATTCATGGTTTGTCTGATTTGTGCTCGGTTTTGTTGTGAACTACGAGTTTAGGCTTTAACTATATATTATCATAGCATGAAGCGTCAGGATTATTCAAGAGGCTGAACTGTTACTACAAAAAAACATTAGGAATCTCTTCGCCCATATGCTATACTACATATAAATTGTACCAGTCGATCATACTATGAAAACGGAAAAGGACAGAAAGGCGGCAGAATGTTTAGAGCATTTTTGATAAAATATGCGGAAATTGGCGTAAAAGGAAAAAACAGATACATTTTTGAGGATGCCCTCGTACAGCAGATTAAATACGCGGTGAAAAGGTGCGACGGGGAATTTAAGGTGACCCGTACCCAGGGAAGAATCTATGTGGAAGCATTGACGGAGTTTGACTTCGACGAGACGGTGGAGAACTTAAAGTGCGTGTTCGGGATTTCGGGGATTTGCCCTGTGGTTTATGTGGAAGATGAAGGTTTTGAAAAATTAGGACAAGATATTGTGAAATATGTCAGAGATGTCTATCCCGACAGGGATAAGAGCTTTAAGGTGAACGCCAGAAGGGCCAGGAAAAATTATCCTCTGACCTCCATGGAGATTAACAGCGAAATCGGCAGCGTCATTTTGGATGCCTGCCCGGAAATGCGTGTGGACGTGCACAAGCCGGATATTATGTTAAGCATAGAAATCCGTGAAAAAATATATATCTATTCCGAGATGATTCCGGGGCCGGGCGGAATGCCTGTGGGAACCGGCGGGAAGGCGATGCTGCTTTTGTCGGGGGGGATTGACTCCCCGGTGGCAGGTTATATGATTGCGAAACGGGGAGTGAAAATTGATGCGGTGTATTTCCATGCCCCTCCATATACCAGCGAAAGGGCAAAACAGAAAGTGGTGGATTTGGCAAGGCTGGTATCCCGTTATACAGGGCCGATCTATCTCCATGTGATTAATTTTACCGATATTCAGCTGTATATTTATGAAAAGTGCCCTCATGATGAACTGACGATTATCATGCGGCGGTACATGATGAGGATTGCAGAAAGGATTGCGAAGGAAACGGAATGCCTGGGCCTGATTACCGGGGAAAGCATCGGCCAGGTGGCCTCCCAGACGATGCACAGCCTGGCGGCGACCAATGAAGTATGTACTTTGCCGGTATATCGTCCTTTAATTGGGTTTGATAAGATGGAAATCGTAGATGTGGCGGAAAAAATCAATACTTATGAAACCTCGATTCTGCCCTACGAAGACTGCTGTACCATATTTGTGGCCAAGCATCCCGTGACAAAGCCCAATTTAAACATCATCCGCCGCCATGAGCAGAACCTGGAAGAGGAAATAGAAGAAATGGTGGAGAAGGCGCTGAAAGAGGATGAACTGATTATCGTTCATCAATGAGATGGCCTCCGGACATAAAGCAAAGCAGTTCATAAAAGCCAAAAAAAGAGTCCGCTTCCCCGGACTCTTCCACTTGCTTATATGTACAGCGATATTTACTGCCTTAGATAATATAAGGCTTCAAAGCGTTAAGTACTTCATCTGCATTATCTTCTGCATGGATATTTAAATCGATTGGTTTCGACAAATCCAGGCTGAAAATGCCCATAATAGATTTCGCATCAATAACGTATCTCCCGGATACCAAATCGAAATCGTAATCGAATCGTGTAATATCGTTTACAAAGGATTTTACTTTATCAATGGAATTTAATGAAATCTGAACTGTTTTCATCGGCTTTTACCTCCTTATTTATAATACCTTCTGCTATTATACTAAATGGTAAAAGAGTAAAAGTCAATGCCTAAACACAACAAAAAAAGTGAGGAATAATATGAAAAGTGTAGCATTACATAACTTGGGCTGTAAGGTCAATGGATACGAAATGGACGTAATGCAACAAATGTTACAAGAAAAAGGATATAAAATTGTGTCATTTGATGAACGGGCTGATATATACATCGTAAATACGTGTACTGTGACGAATATTGCGGACAGAAAAAGCAGGCAAATGCTGCACCGGGCCAAGAAAAAGAATCCGGATGCTATCGTAGTGGCAGTAGGGTGTTACGTGCAGGCCGGGGGCGAAGAGGTGCTGAAGGATGAAGGGATAGATTTGGCTGTTGGGAATAACAGAAAAAAGGATTTGGTGGCAATCCTGGAGAAATATATGGAGGAAGGGCCGGCAAATTCTAATAGGAAAACCTTAGAGCATACGACGATTATCGATATCGGAAAAACGGCAGAATATGAGGAGATGCGGCTGCAGGAGACATCGGGGCATACCCGTGCATATATAAAAATACAGGATGGGTGTAACCAGTTTTGTTCTTATTGTATCATACCTTATGCCAGGGGGAGGGTACGGAGCCGAAGCCAGGAAGATATCTTGACAGAGGTGAGGGGCCTGGCGGAAAAAGGGTATAAAGAAACGGTTCTGACGGGAATCCATATCAGTTCTTATGGTGTGGATAAGGGAAAACCGGCCTTGCTGGAACTGCTCAAAGGAATTCACGGGATAGACGGAATAGAAAGAATCCGTTTAGGATCTTTGGAACCCAGGATTGTTACCGAAGAGTTTGCCCGGGAACTGGGGAAGCTGCCTAAGCTTTGCCCCCATTTCCACTTATCGCTGCAAAGCGGCTGCGATGCTACGCTAAAACGGATGAATAGGCATTATACCACAGGGGAATACTATGAAAAAGTGAGGATTCTGCGGAGGGTTTTTGGAGACCCGGCCATTACGGCAGATATCATCGTGGGTTTCCCCGGGGAAACGGAAGAGGAATTTCAGGAGACAAAAGCCTTCCTGGAAAAAATAAAGTTTTACGAAATGCATGTATTTAAATATTCCAAGAGAAAAGGAACTCCTGCAGCCGTTATGGAGAATCAGGTGCCGGAGGAAACTAAAGCATCCAGAAGCAATCTACTTCTTACCATGGAAAAAATGCAGTCCAAAGAATTTAGGGAGACATTCCTGGGGCGGGAGGAGGAGATTTTGTTCGAGGAGGGGAAAGAGATTGGCGGGGATTTCTATCAGATAGGCCATACGAAGCAGTACGTGAAAGTGGCAAAAAAGTCGGAAAAATCGTTGTCAAATACAATAATCGCCGGAAAAATTACCAAATTTTTACTGGATGACATAATGTTGGTCCAGTAGTCACTTGAAATTTTCGTTTAAATAGGGTAATATAAAAATAGTATGTATAGATATTTACAAAGATAAGGGCGTGACGATATGCGAGATATAGAAAGTACACAATTTTTCAGCGTGGAAACTGAGCCGGAAACAGGGGTTGAGGTGGTTTTGACAACGGTATATGAAGCTTTAACAGAAAAGGGATACAATCCGGTGAACCAGATTGTAGGATATATTATGTCCGGTGACCCTACCTATATTACGAGCCATAAAAGCGCGAGAAGCCTGATTATGAAGGTGGAGAGGGATGAACTGGTAGAGGAACTTCTGACGAAATATATTGCGGCCAAGCATTGGAAATAAAAAGTAACGGCTGGGGCGTTTTTGGACTATTGCAAAAAATAAACGGCGACAGGGAGAATATCCATGCGTATAATGGGATTGGATTTTGGCTCGAAGACGGTGGGGGTTGCTATCAGCGATTCGCTTTTGATTACTGCCCAGGGTATTGAGACGATAGAGAGAAAAGAAGAGAACAAGCTAAGACGGACATTGGCCCGGATAGAAGAACTGATTGTGGAATACGAAGTGGAAGAGATTGTGCTGGGGCTGCCGAAGAATATGAATGATTCCATAGGGGAACAGGCACAGATGACCATGGAATTTAAAGAGAAACTGGAACGCAGGAGCGGCCTTCCGGTGACTCTGTGGGACGAAAGGCTGACAACGGCTGCGGCAAATAAGGCTTTGATGGAAGCCGGCGTCAGACGGGAACATAGGAAAGAACAGATTGATAAGATTGCGGCATGCTTTATATTGCAGGGATATTTGGATTGCAGGAAAAATAAGGAGAGTATTTAGTGGAAAAAATTGTTTTTGAGCCGGAGGAGGGAAGTCCGGTTGAGTTTTATGTGCTGGAAGAAACGAAATTAGGGGGGATTACCTATATCCTTGTTACGGAAGAAGAACAGGGGGATGGAGATGCCTGGATTTTGAAAGACATATCTTCGCCGGAGGAAGAAGAAGCGGTTTACGAAATGGTAGAGGATGATGTGGAACTGGATGCGGTAGGGGCCGTATTTGAAAGTATGATGGAAGATGTGGAATTTACCTGAAAATATCTTAGACAGTAATTAAAAAACAATACAGATATCTTTAGGGCTGCCGCATTATTTAAAAAACGATTTGATCCGTTTTGGGATTCGGAAATGCGGGCGGGTACGGCAAAACACCGCCGGCATGGCCGGATTTTATATATGGCTGCGGAGAAGACCGGATTTTAAGTGATGAAAATGGGAAAGCCTAAGGGGCGCTGTATAGAATATGGAGGAAAATTGATTGAAGAAAAAAGAAATTGAAAATGCGTCCAAGCTGAAAATTATCCCGTTAGGGGGCTTGGAGCAGATTGGTATGAACATTACTGCCTTCGAATATGAAGACAGTATTGTTGTGGTTGATTGTGGATTGTCCTTTCCGGATGACGATATGCTGGGGATTGATTTGGTCATCCCGGATATCACGTATTTGAAAGAGAATATGGAGAAGGTAAAGGGTTTTGTCATTACCCATGGGCATGAGGATCATATCGGCGCCCTGCCGTATGTTCTGCGGGATATCAATGTGCCCATTTATGCTACCAAGCTGACAATGGGAATCATTGAAAATAAGCTGAAAGAGCATAATCTGACCGGAACTGTGAAAAGAAAGGTGATTAAGTTTGGACAGTCCATTAATCTTGGGCATTTCCGGATCGAATTTATCCGAACGAACCATAGTATTGTAGATGCCGCTGCACTTGCTATTTATTCCCCGGCGGGAACAGTAGTCCATACCGGGGATTTCAAGGTGGATTATACGCCTGTATTTGGAGATGCCATAGATTTGCAAAGATTTGCGGAGATAGGAAAAAAAGGCGTGCTGGCGCTTATGTGCGACAGCACCAACGCGGAAAGGCCGGGATTTACCCCATCGGAAAAAACGGTGGGTAAGACTTTTGACAGCCTTTTTACGGAGCATAAGGATACACGGATTATCATTGCCACCTTTGCTTCCAATGTGGACAGGGTGAGGCAGATTATCAATTCAGCCTATAAGTTTGGGAGGAAGGTAGTGGTGGAAGGCCGCAGTATGGTAAATATTATTGAGACTGCCACCGGGCTGGGATATTTGAATATCCCGGAAAACACGCTGATAGACATCGAACAGCTGAAAGACTATCCGGATGAGAAGACGGTGATCATTACCACGGGAAGCCAGGGGGAGAGCATGGCGGCATTGAGCCGTATGGCAGGGGATATCCATAAAAAAATATCCATTGGCCCCAGAGATACGGTTATCTTTTCGTCCAACCCCATACCTGGAAATGAGAAAACCGTGACAAATGTAATTAATAAACTCCTGATAAAAGGGGCCGATGTGATTTTTCAGGATGTGCATGTTTCAGGACATGCCTGCCAGGAAGAAATTAAATTGATTTATTCTTTGCTGCATCCGCAATACGCCATCCCGGTGCATGGGGAATATAAGCATTTAAGGGCACAGGCAAAGCTGGCCAATGAACTGGGGATACCGAAAGAGAATATTTTCATCATGATGTCGGGGGATGTCCTGGAGTTGGACAGGGAAGCGGCGAAAGTGAAGGGGAAAGTTCCTGTGGGCGGAATCCTGGTGGATGGACTTGGAGTCGGCGATGTGGGAAATATTGTATTGAGGGATAGACAACATCTGGCGGAAGATGGTATTCTTATCGTGGTGCTGGCATTGGATGCATATTCAGACCAGCTGGTGTCAGGGCCTGATATTGTATCCAGGGGGTTTGTATATGTCAGGGAATCGGACGAACTGATGGATGAAGCCCGTGCAATAGTCAATGAATCCGTCAATAACTGTTTGGACAGGGGAATCAGCGACTGGGGCAAGATTAAAGGCGGCATCAAGGATGTACTGGGGGAATTTGTCTGGAGGAAAACAAAGCGCAGGCCGATGATACTTCCGATTATTATGGAAGTATAAAAGCAGACATGCTGCATAACGCTACAATAATATTTGCATTTGCCATTAGACAGGAGGGGTACGATGACAGACGGGCATTTGTATAAAAAAGTAATGGACTTTGTACGCGACATCAAGGAAACTCAGGAATTCAAGGAATATGAGGAATTGCTGGAAAGCATCAAAAGGCAGCCTGAACTTTACGAAATGGCCAATGCATTCCGGAAGAAAAATTATGCGATACAAAGGAGTGAAAGCGGCGAGAGGCTGATAGAATGTCTGGAAGAACTGGAAAAAGAATTCGAGGATGTCAGGGCAATTCCGCTAGTGGATGATTTTTTGGCAGCGGAGCTGTGTTTTTGCAAAATGATGCAGGAGATAAACGAACTGATTTGGGAAAAAATTAATTTTCAATAGAAGAAATACAAAATGTAGGGAGCACTATCGGATGAATGTAAAACAATTGGTTGGAACTATCCTGGATACCGTGATTAAGATTGTGATTATTGCAGTGGTAGTAACATATACTTACAGATATGCCGTGCAGGTCTATGAGTTTGGATATCGTATTTCCGCAGAGGAACCTATGTCTTCTGCGGAGAACGCCAGATTTATCAGTATATCCGTAACGGAGGATGCCACTGTGATGGATATAGGGGAAGTGCTGCAGGAAAAAGGGATGATCAGGGATGCCCGGCTGTTCTACATACAGGAGTTGCTGTCTGTCTATCATGACAAGCTGAAACCTGGGGTATATGAACTAAGCAGCAATATGACAGCGAAAGAAATGCTGGCTGTTATGTCCGCAGAACCGGCGGAAGGGGAAGAAGAAACCAAAGAAAGCGGCGGGGAATCCGAAACGGGCGCAGGCGAAGAGGATGGGGCAGAACAAACATGATTACGGATGAGAGGGTCAGTGCCTTCATTAATTCCCTGGATAGGGGGAATACAGATTTTTTAAATGAAATAGAAGATTTGTGCAGAAAGACGAATGTACCGGTAATACGTCCGCAGATGCAGAGCCTGTTAAAAATGCTGTTGGCAGCAAGTAGGCCGAAGAAGATTCTGGAAGTAGGTACGGCAATCGGTTTTTCTGCACTTTTTATGAGCGAATATGCACCTAAAGGGTGTATGGTCACTACGATAGAAAAGTATGAAAAAAGAATTCCTTTGGCGAAAGAGAATTTCTGCAAGGCGGGTAAGGAAAAGGGCATTTGCCTTCTGGAAGGAGATGCGGCGGAGATCTTGGCCGGCTTGGATGAGGAATACGATTTTATTTTTATGGATGCCGCAAAGGGGCAGTATTTGAGTTTCCTGCCCGATGTGCTGCGTCTGCTTAGGACGGGCGGCCTTCTGGTGTCGGACAATGTGCTCCAGGACGGGGATATTATAGAATCCAGGTTCGCAGTGACAAGGAGAAACCGCACGATTCATTCCAGGATGCGGGAATATTTGTATGAATTGAAGCATAATGAAAATCTGGAGACGGCAATCCTGCAGATTGGGGATGGGGCGGCAGTGAGCGTGAAGATGTAGCGGGAAAGGATGGAAGTGCTCGGTAATGCAGCGCAGAAATGGAGGAAATGTGAAAAAACCGGAGTTGTTGATTCCAGCGGGGAGCTTAGAGGTGCTGAAAACGGCGGTGGCTTTTGGAGCGGATGCAGTATATATAGGCGGGGAGGCTTTCGGCCTTCGGGCTAAGGCGAAGAATTTCGAAAGGGATGAGATGGAGGAGGGAATCCGCTTCGCCCATGCCCATGGTGCAAAAGTCCATGTGACGGCCAATATATTGGCGCACAACAGGGATTTACAGGGGGCAGAAGATTATTTTATGGAATTGAAGGAGTTAAAGCCGGATGCCCTGATTATTGCTGACCCTGGCATGTTTATGCTGGCTAAAAGGATTTGCCCTGAGATTGACATCCATATTTCCACTCAGGCGAATAATACCAATTATGAGACTTTTAAATTCTGGTATGGCCAAGGGGCAAAACGGGTGGTTTCCGCCAGGGAACTGTCTTTGGAGGAGATAAAGGAAATCCGGCGAAAAGTCCCGCAGGATTTGGAAATCGAAAGCTTTATCCACGGTGCTATGTGCATTTCCTACTCCGGGAGATGCCTGCTCAGCAGTTATTTTACGGGCCGGGATGCGAACCAGGGGGCGTGTACCCATCCTTGCCGCTGGAAGTATTCGGTGATGGAAGAAAGCCGCCCGGGAGAATATTTTCCGGTGTTTGAAAATGGCCGGGGAACCTATATTTTCAATTCCAAGGATTTGTGTATGATAGAACACATACCGGAAATGATAGAGGCGGGCATTGACAGTTTTAAAATAGAAGGAAGGATGAAAACGGTGCTGTATGTGGCAACGGTGGCCCGGACATACCGGAGGGCGATTGATGATTATCTGGAATCCCGGGAAAAATACCAGGCCAATATGGACTGGTATCGGGCGGAAGTGGCCAAGTGCACCCACAGGCACTTCACCACAGGGTTTTATTTTGGGAAACCGGATGGGGGAACTCAGATTTATGATGCCAGCACATATGTTAATGAATATATTTATCTGGGAACGGTAGAGGCGGCGGACGAAAAAGGGAGGGCCAGAATCAGCCAGAGAAATAAATTTTGTGTAGGGGACAGGATTGAAATTATGAAGCCTGATGGGGAAAACCTGGAAGCGGAAGTGTTTTCCCTGACAACGGAGAACGGGGAAACGGTGGAGTCCGCACCCCATCCCAAGCAGGTATTGTACGTGGAAATGGATCAAAGGGCGGATATAGGAGATATATTGCGAGTTCAGGCAGTTAAAAGTAAGTAGAGTGTGGCTGGCCAAATGTTATTATAAGAGTAGCATTTGGCCAAATCTTATTTATGCAAGTCTTTTTCATCTATAACAATAGTCTTAATAGAAACGTAACAGTTCAGCCTGCAATGTCATGATGTTGGG
>BLLT01000067.1 GCA_011958945.1 Lachnospiraceae bacterium
CACACGGCGATTTGTGTCTGCGCGTTGCTTGCCACAAAGTCGCTTATGCGCAAAAGCAGCGCAGAAATGAGGATTTTTATGAAAATAACGAACTTAGAATGCCCCTCCTGCGGAGGCAAGCTGAAACCGTTGAGTGGAAATTCCCACATTATGATTTGCGATTACTGCAACAACCAATTTATGCTGGAGGATGACGTGACCGTTAACTACCATATCCACCAGGCCCCTGCCGGCCAAACGCCAAGGCAATCGTCAGAACCCTCTTCCAAAGGCCCTGCCGCCATAGGGATTATCGCTGCCGTCATTTTTCTTTCCCTCATAATACTCAGTTCTTCCATTTCCAGTCAGCAGAACCGAAGCAGTTACACCACCCCTTCTTTTACCGCTGCAGACTGGGAATATGAAGATTCCTGGGAAGACTACGATTATGATGAGGAAATTGGAACGGAGCATAGTCCGTTTTATACCACTATGACGGAAGCTATTTTCGAAAAAGAGTCCGGCCGGATTACGGAAGAAGACTTGAACAGGATAAAATATCTAAAAGTCTCTACCTCCCTGGATTTCTATACCGTGGAATACAGCTTTCAAAGCCCATATGGGAAGGAAGGAACTTCCTTTGAAACTGTCACCCTCCAATTATCCCCTTCCCTCTGGGATTGCCATGATCTGGCATCTTTTCCCGGATTGGAAAAGGTGGATATCAGCGATGGGCAAGGCGAAAAAGCACCCCTTGGAGCACTCACGGAATTAAAAGGGCTTATTTGCCGTGATTTGGCCCCTGATGAAATTACCCAAAAGCTTGCCGATCCCTCACAGCTTCTGGAACTTTCCCTGGATAGTCCGGGAACTCTGGATGGAATCGCTTCCTTTGAGAACCTGGAAAGGCTCACAGTGGAAGATATTTCTTCCCCTGACTTAAAACAACTGGTTGCCTTGAAAAACCTGAAATTTTTATCCCTTGAAGAAGAGGATGACTCGGATCCTTTTTCCGATGAAGCACCGTCCTCCCTTACCGACTATTCCGCCCTCTCCGTGCTCACAGGACTGGAAGGCCTGGAACTTTCCTCTCCCTTCATCAGGGATTTCAGCTTCTTAAAACCCATGACCGGCCTTACCAGCCTTACCTTGACAGAATCCGAAGCCATAAGCATTGCGCCGCTGGCCGAACTTTCTAATCTCACCTATCTAAAGCTGGAAGACAATAATACCTTGCAGGATTACAGTCCGGTGGCAAGCCTCACTAACTTACATACGCTGGTCATCGATAAGAGCACTTCACAGGCCGACCCGGACCTGTCCCCTCTCCAGCAGCTGGAAGACCTGGATATGTGCGGTTTTATTTCCATCTCCTTCTTAAACCGCATGAGCAGCCTGAAGCATCTGTCCATCCATAGCTGCAACCTGGATGAAGTCAGTGCCCTTTCCGGCCTTACCGGTTTGGAAACCCTGACCTGCTACTCCGTTTGGACCTATGCGGTTCCTTTGAGGGACGTAAACTTTATTGACAATATGCCGAACTTGAAATCCCTTGATTTCAGCGGCGCCACCTCGGATAACAGCTGGGGCGGCTTTCAATACTATACCCAGATTTTGGGCGATATTTCCAATGTATTCAACCACCCCAGCCTGGAGACCCTCATCCTCAACAACTGCATGTTCAATATAGAATTTAACAAAATAACTGAAAACCCCGCTTTAAAGCATCTGGAACTAAAAGAAGTGGAATTGAAAGAAAACTTTTACGTAGAAGCCTATAATGGCATGATTGATATATGGTACGATGACCTTTCCCTGGATGATCACATAAACTTCCTATCCAACTACCCGAACCTGGAAGTACTTTATCTGGACGGAAACCAACTGACCAATATCCAGTTCGCATCCGCCCTGCACAAGCTGACCACCTTTAGTATCAAGGACAACTATGTTACCGACCTGTCGCCCCTTCACCAGGCTGAAAACCTGGAATACCTGGACATCCGCACCAACCCAATTAACAGCACCATAGAAAACGATGGTTCCATCCTTATTCTAAAATAGAACCAAAAGCGGCAGAACGGGAAATACGCCTCTCCCGCCCTGCCGCTTCCGGAAATTGATTTACGCGGCCTCTTTGGCCGCCGTCATCGCCCTCTCACCCCAAAGCGTAACAAGCATCCTTCTTATCCAGCTTCCTCCGCAAATGGATATAAGCCGGAATCAAAAACGCATCTGCAAATATCCACGCTAACGGACTGGCAAAGCAAACTCCTACAAACCCGCAGGCCGGTACCAGAATCAGGCCTGCAATCCCTCTGGCCACCATCTCGCAAACCCCGGCCAGAATCGCAACCGTTCCAAAGCCCATTCCCTGGATCAAAAACCGTACAATATTCACCACTGCAAGAGGTATAAAGAACATGCTGTTCACCACCAAAAGCAGCCTGGCATCGGCCAAAAGCTGGCTGTCCGCCGTGTCCACGAAAAGGGAAGCCAACTGCGCACCGAAGAAATACAGTATAGCCAGTGCCATCACCGAGTAAACCGCAGCAATCTTCATACATGCCCTTATCCCCAGCCCCAAACGCTCCGGCTTCTTTGCCCCCACATTCTGCCCCCCATAGGTGGCCATAGTAGATCCCATCGCATCATAAGGGCAGCAAAAAAACATACTTACCCTTCCTGCAGCCGTCACTGATGCCACTGCGGACGCCCCTAAAGTGTTCACTGCCGACTGGAGGATTACACTGCCGATTGCTGTTATGGAATATTGAAGTCCCATGGGAACCCCCATTCCGCATAATGTTTTCATATAGGGCAGATTCATCCGCCATTCCTCTTTTTTCACCCGAAGCAGCGGGAACTTATATACCATATAAATCAGGCATAATACACCGGAAACCGCCTGGGAAGCTACCGTTGCCACTGCTGCCCCGGCCACTCCCATATGCAATACAAGAATGCACACCAAATCCAGGGCAATATTCAAAACAGAGGACAGGGTCAGAAAGACAAGCGGTGTCTTGCTGTCTCCCATCGCACGGATAATCCCGGAAAGCATGTTATACAAATACGTAGCCGGAATCCCCAAAAATATAATAAAAATATAACCATAAGCATGGGCAAAGATATCCTCCGGAGTCTTCATTGCCGTCAGCATCTGACGGCAGAAAACCGTTGTGAGCACTGTCATCACCGCTGAAAACAGGATGGACAGCCACACGCCATTTGCCATAAAACGCCGTAAGCCCGAATAATCCTTCGCGCCGAACATATGCGCTAAGGGAATCGCAAACCCGTTGCATACGCCCATACAAAATCCAATAATCAGGAAATTCAAAGAGCCTGTGCTCCCCACTCCCGCCAGCGCGTTTACACCCAAAAAACGCCCTACGATAATGGTATCCACCATGCTGTAAAGCTGCTGGAACAAAAAGCCAAAAAGCAGCGGCACGGAAAAGCCCAATATCAGCTTCATCGGAGAACCTTGTGTCATATCCTTTGTTGTGTCCTTTTTCATAACCTTTTCCATAATCATCCACCTCCACTTTAATAAGCAGAAAAAATGTTATCAGCGTCATTGCTAACACTGATAACATTATCATCTTCCCTATATTCCGTCAATAGGCCGCTTTTACTTTTTATTTTTTCTCTCTATTCACAATTCCAGGAAGAAAAAGAAGCACTTTTTCCGTTATTATTTCCTATCCGGCGTCCGGGCCTCCCCTTCATCGTACATCATCATGCCGATTCCTTTACTCCATTTCGCGGACTACTTTCCTAACCGGAAGTACGAAAGTCGGCGTTACGGACAGTTCATCCAGCCCCATCCTTACAAACTCTTCCGTAAGGGTGGTATCCGCCCCCAGTTCCCCGCAGATTCCGGCCCAGATTCCTTCCTTATGGGCATTGTCCACAACCATCTTTATCATCCGGAGCACCGCTTCATGGTGGGAATCATAAATATTGTCCAATTTCGCATTCTGCCTGTCGATGGCCAGCGTATACTGGGTCAGATCATTGGTTCCTATGCTAAAGAAATCCACTTCCTTCGCCAGCAAATCGCTGATCATAACTGCAGCCGGGGTCTCTATCATAATGCCCTGCTCCACGTCTGCATAAGGAAGCCCTTCTTCATCCAGTTCTTTCTTCACTTCTGCCACAATTTCCTTGATCTTTCTCACTTCGTTTACGGAAATGATCATAGGATACATAATTGCAATCGTACCGAAAATACTTGCCCGGAACAAAGCACGGAGCTGTGTCTTGAAGATGTCGGGCTGATTCAGGCAAATACGAATAGCGCGGTATCCCATCGCCGGGTTTTCTTCATGGTCCAGGCCAAAGTAATCTGCCTGTTTGTCCGCCCCGATATCCAATGTACGGATGATAACCTTTTTCCCTGCCATCGTCTCCGCCACCTGCTTATAGGCCTGATACTGCTCGTCTTCCGTGGGGAAAGTATCCTTTTCCAGATAAAGGAATTCGCTCCTGAATAAGCCGATGCCCCCTGCATCATTCTGAAGCACATTGGCCACATCGGAAACTTTCCCGATATTCGCGTAAATATTTATCTTTTTCCCGCTCTTCGTTACGTTTTCTTTACCTTTAAGTTCCTGAAGCAGTTTGCGTTTCTCCACTTCCTGCTCATATCTGGCCTTATACGCTTCCAGCACTTCTTCTTCCGGTTCTACAATCAGTTTTCCCCCGAAGCCATCCACCACGGCCATTTTTCCGTCTATCTCTTCCACATAATCCACGCCGATAAGCGCCGGTATATTCATAGTCCTTGCCAGAATTGCTGTATGGGAATTGGAAGAACCGAATCTGGTAACAAAAGCCAATACCTTACTCTTGTCCATCTGCACTGTCTCGCTGGGCGCCAAGTCCTCCGCCACTACGATAGTTGCCCCCTCTGCATTCAATTCTGTTCCATCTGACCCTTGCAGGACACGGATTAAACGTTCTGAAATATCTTTTACGTCAGCAGCCCTTGCCTTCATGTAATCATCGTCCATCTCGGCAAACATTTTCGAGAAATTATCCCCGGTAACCGCCACCGCATATTCCGCATTAATGTTCTGTGTTTCAATCATATTGGTGATAGAGTCAAGATAATCCTGGTCATCCAGCATCATCTGATGCACATCAAAAATCATGGCCCCGGCTTCCCCGACTTCCTTCACAGCCTTTTCATATAAGGCTTTGAGCTGTTCAATCGCTTTCTCCTTCGCCGCATTTACCCTGGCCAATTCTCCTGCTGTATCTTCCACGTGAGTTCTTTTTACGCTTTGGTCATCTTTTTTCAAAATCGCTATTTTGCCAATAGCAATTCCGGAAAAAACAGACTTCCCTATAAATTCTTTCATGTGAATCCTCCTTGCAACGATATTTTTCCTGTCCTCTATTTTAATGCATATTGATGAATAAGTAAACCTTAAAATACAAAATATTGGAAAATATGTAACAATACAGCCTTCGGATTCCTTGCCGTCTTTGTACATTTGAACTGTTACGAAGAAATCAAATACCCCGCTGCAGGCAGCCACTTGGCTCGTTGCCCGCGGGAATAAAGATACAGCTGCTTCGTCCTATCTATTATATGCAATAATCCATAGTCCCTTCCCGTTCTATCTGTTTTTTCGCCAAATCCGCTATCGTTACTCCATCCACCACTTCGTTTATCGCTTCATGAAGTTTTTTCCAAACCGCAAGAGTCTCACAAGTATCACAGCGCTCACATTGGTTCACTTCATCCTCCAGGCATGATACCGGGCAAAGCTTCCCCTCCGTCAGGCGCAGTACCATGCCCACCGTATAGTTTTCCGGGTTACCGGCAATCCGATACCCTCCTTGTGCCCCTCTGGTACTTTTCACAAAGCCCGCCTTATTTAAAACCGATATAATCTGTTCCAAGTATTTTTCGGATATTTCCTGACGTTCCGCTATTTGTTTTACTTTAATATATTCCCCTGTGTTATGCACTGCCAGATCCAGCATAACCCTGACCGCATAGCGGCCTTTTGTCGAAATTTTCATTCCTTCCTCCATAGCAGCGTCCGAACTGCCTGCCCTCATTAAAATTTATCAATAATTCCCTGAATAAATATAAACAGTATCAATACCGGAAGAATAAATTTCAAATAAAACCTCATAGCCTTTGCCATTTTAAGCCCTTTTCCCGTGTTCGCTTCCTCCAGATAATTTTCAAATCCCCACCCTTTTTTCGTTACACAGAACATGAGATAAATAAAGGAGCCCATGGGAAGCATCAGATTGCTCACAAGGAAATCTTCCAAATCCAGCACATTGCTTCCTCCTCCGAAAGGCATAAATCCGGCCCAAAGGTTAAAGCCAAGGACACATGGAAGTGAAAGCACCGCCACAAGAACCGTATTTATCAGGCATGCCTTTTTACGGCTTATTTTCCACATATCCATATTGCAGGAAATAATATTTTCAAACACCGCCAGCACGGTGGAAAATGCTGCAAAAGACATAAACATGAAAAAAAGTGCCCCCCATATCCTTCCCCCTGCCATGCTGTTAAATACATTGGGCAAGGTGACAAAAATCAGGGAAGGCCCGCTATCCGGGCTGACGCCGAAGGAAAAACAAGCCGGAAAGATAATCAGGCCGGCTACAATGGCCACAAACGTATCCAATACCGCAATGTTCACCGATTCCTTCAAAAGGGTATGCTCCCTGCCGATATAGCTTCCGAAAATTGCCATAGCACCTATCCCAAGACTCAGTGTGAAAAACGCCTGGTTCATAGCCCCCACCATAGTTTCACCGATTCCTACTTCCATCATCCTGCCAAAATCCGGTTTCAGGTAGAAGGCAATGCCTTCCATCCCGCCTTTCATTGTCAGGCTGTGTGCGGCTAACAATACCATAATTCCCAGAAGCGCCACCATCATCACTTTCGTAATGCGTTCCACGCCGCTTTGCAGCCCTGCGGAGCAAATGCCAAAGCCAACCGCTACCACCAAAAACATCAGCCCTGCCATTACTCCTGGTTTTGCAAGCATGCCTCGGAAAATCTGCCCCACGACTGCCGCATCTGCCCCAACGAAACGCCTGGTGAGCATCAGATAAAAATAGTAAAGCATCCACCCTGCTACCGTAGTGTAAAACATCATCAGGCAATAGTTTCCGGCCATCCCGACATAACCGTGAAAATGCCATTTTGTTCCCGGCTTCTCCAGCTGCTGGAAACTCTTAATGATACTTTTCTTGCTGGCACGGCCTACCGCAAACTCCATGGTCATAATGGGAAGCCCCATGACAACCAGAAAGAACAGATAAAACAACACAAAAGCGCCGCCCCCATATCTTCCTGCCACATAAGGGAATCTCCATACATTTCCGATTCCTATGGCGCACCCCGCCGACAGAAGGATAAATCCAAGTCTTGAACCTAGTTTTTCTCTCTCCATTTACTTTTCCTCCTCATAAATGCATACGCCTTGCAGCGCAGTTTCCTATAGCGGTTCTGGTGTCAAAAGCCCATAATGGTCCAGCGCAAGGTAAAGCCCGTCCTGCCCTATATCCGCTGTTATATAGTCCGCATAAGGTTTGAGCCGCTCATCCCCATTGCCCATCATAATGCCTATTCCGCATTCCCGAATCATTTCCAAATCATTCAGGCTATCCCCTATGGCCACAGTCTCTTCCATACTTTCGCAGTAATAGTCCATAATTTTGCGAATGCCGCCGGCTTTATTGTTTCTCATAGACAGCACCTCCACATTGTACATCTCCCTTTCATTGGGCATGCTGCTTACAAACTGATATCTGTCTTTAAAAATTCCTTCGATTTCCTGGAGCATTTTCCTGTCCTGTGCATACAGGCAGAATTTATAAATTACATCCTTTCCGGGTTCATAAGCATCCACTCCATGCACTGTCCTTTGTTTAAAAAATTCCCTTCCTGAATTTCCGTCCCCTTGGTTGGAGAAGTATTCCCTTATCTCTTTGTGCATATAGACCCCTTCTCTTCCTTCCAGCACATAGGAAGCCCCCTTACCCAGGCAATATTCTACAACCGGCCTCCATTCTTTGTCCGGCATAGCGTCCTCATAAATAATTTTATCCCCTACCCGTGCATAAGCGCCGGCTGCTGCTATCACCCCATCATAGGCGATATCCTTTACATGGTCCAGCATACAACTGGAACGCCCCGTACAAATGAAAATTTTATGCCCGGCCTTCCGCGCCAGTTCCACACCCCGATAAGCGCTTTCAGGAATCCTATTCTTACCATGATCAAACAATGTTCCGTCAATATCCAAAAAAATGTATTTCATCCTAACCTCCATGATTCCGCTCTGCGGAATCTCAAATCCGTACGGAGAATGACGTATTTCAGCAATTCCCCATTTCCATCCAGATGCCATACTAAATGAGGGTGCGGCAAGGCATACCCCTCGTGGCATCTCCTGCTTGCACCCTCATAATTTTTACCTGCCTGCCGTTTCATTTTATGCACGTTTTGACTCGTTCACATATTATTTAAAGGGTACTACCGAGCCTTGGTATTTTTCATTGATGAAATTACTGATTTCATCGGATTTTAATACCTCTACCAAGGCCTTTACTCCTTCATTCCCTTCATTTCCTTCTTTTACCACAACTACATTCACATATGTCTTAGCTGCCTCGGAGTCCGAAGTCTCATATGCCAGCGCATCCGTCTGGGCATTTAAACCTGCCTGCAGAGCGTAGTTTCCATTCAGCACTACAAAAGAAGTTTCCTCAATTACCCTGGCCACCTGTGCCGCTTCCAATTCAATAATTTCCACGTTGTGGGGATTCTCCGCGATATCGTTCTTGGTTGCTTCCATCCCAGCCCCGTCTTTTAATGTAATGATGCCGTTATCCTGCAAAAGAAGCAGCGCCCTGGCTTCATTGGTGGTATCGTTTGGAACCGCTATCGTAGCACCGTCGGAAATATTGGCCAAATCGGATTCCGTTCCCCCATAGATTCCAAGTGGTTCGTAATGGATTTCTCCTACATTCACAAGGTGTGTGCCCTTTTCCTGGTTAAAGCTGTCCAAATAAGGGGTATGCTGGAAATAATTGCAGTCAAAATCCCCTGCTTCCACCACCTCATTTGGCTGTACATAGTCGCTGAATACCGTAACCTGAAGATCCCAGCCTTTTTCTGCCAAAATCGGCTTCGCTGCCTCCAATATTTCTGCATGGGGAACCTCCGTAGCCGCCACCTTAATCGTACCATCGTCTTTGGAACCGCACCCTGTCAGCGCCCCTGCGGCAACTACTGCCGCAATAATGAATGATACCGCTTTCTTTCTCATAATTTTTTCCTCCTCTGGGTCGGAAGCCGCTTTCTTTGCAGGCATTCCGGTATGTATGAATTTATTTAAATAAATTTATCCCGTAATCCTCTTGTCCATTTTCTTCGAAATCCTGGTTCCTATCCACTGAAGTATCTGAACCAATATAATTAACAGCACTACAGTCACTACCATAATATCCGCCTGATACCGGTGATATCCGTAACGTATGGCCACATCGCCCAGGCCGCCGCCGCCCACGGCACCTGCCATGGCCGAATAGCCCAGTATAGTTCCTAAAGCGATGGTTGCACCTACAATCAGCGAAGTCCTGGCCTCCGCCAAAAGCACTTTCCAGACGATAGCCCCTGTTCCGGCCCCCATGCTCTGGGCCGCCTCAATCACCCCTCTGTCCACCTCCAGCAGGGAAGACTCCACCAGCCTGGCAATAAAAGGCGCTGCCGCCGCCGTAAGAGGTACTATCGTTGCCGTGGCTCCATAGCTTTTCCCTACCACGAACCTGGTAAAAGGGATGAGCAGCATCAGCAGGATGAGGAAAGGTATTGAACGCACTATGTTCACCACTGCATCCAGTATTTTATAAACCACAGCATTTGGCTTTAAACCGTCCTTTGCCGTAATTACCAGAAAAATCCCCATCGGCAGCCCGATTGCGTAAGCCAGAATCGTGGATACCAATGTCATATATAAAGTCATGCCCGTTTCTTTTGCCAGCATCAGAATCGTTCCGCTATCCCACATAATTATCCAGTTCCTCCACTTCCAGTTTTCTTTCCTTCAAATAAGTAATCATCTTGCCGGCTGTAATTCTATCTTCCGGAAGCTGCAAAATCATCTGCCCATGAGCCACCCCGCCGATATCCTTTGTGTCCGCCAGCAGGATATTCACCGGCGTCTTGCATTCCAGCACCATATTGGCGATAACCGGCTCGAAAGAAGAGTTTTCTTTAAACACAATGCGGATGCAATGCTTCCCTTTCATCTCTTCATAATTGCCGCCATTCTGGAACACCAGCCTCTTAGCAGCTGCCGAACGCGGCCTTGCGAATACTTCTTCCACCGTGCCCGTCTCCGCCAGGCTGCCCCCATCAATAATCGCTACATGGGTGCATATTTCCTGCACCACCGCCATTTCATGGGTGATGATAACGATTGTGATGCCGTATTTTACATTAATATCCTTTAAAAGGGCCAGTATGGATTTCGTCGTGGTAGGGTCTAACGCACTGGTAGCCTCATCACAAAGCAGGATCTTCGGATTGGTAGCAAGCGCCCTGGCAATGGCCACCCTCTGCTTCTGTCCGCCGGACAGCTGAGCGGGATAAGCGCCTGCCTTCTCGGAAAGCCCTACGATTTCCAGCAGTTCCTTCGCCTTTTCCCTGGCTTCCTTTTTCTTTTGCCCTATTATCTCCAACGGAAAGCAAATATTATCCAATACAGTCCTTTGCATCAGAAGATTAAAATGCTGGAAAATCATAGCGATTTGGGTACGCACAAGCCGCAGTTCTTTATCCGGCAAAGAAGAAAGATCTTTCCCTTCCACGATTACCGTTCCCTCCGTAGGCTTTTCCAGGAAATTCAAACAACGCACAAGAGTGCTTTTCCCGGCACCGCTCATTCCGATAATGCCGTAGATTTCGCCCTTGTGAATCTCCAAATTGATTCCCTTTAACGCTTCCACCGTATTTTCTTTTCCCACAAATGTCTTACTGACATCCTTTACCTGTATCATCGTTTCCATAACTGCCCCGTTCTTTCTATATCCAGAAACTGTTCGCTAATACAGTCCGTATCATACCACAGACTGACAATTTCTGCAAGATTATGTTCGGGATTTTCGCTAATCACTCGTAACTATTCGTTACTATTCACGATGCCTTGCCCCCGCTGCAAGGCATCCGGCCAATAAAGCTGCGGTTTCAGGCATCCAGCCCCCGCCAAAGGAGACTTATCAATGAGCTGGATTCTTTTCCGCCCTACACTCTTTTGTACGGACTTTGCAGCAAGTGCAAAATTCTGGGCTGAACTGTTGCAGTCACTCCGCAAACATCGGGGTGGAGAGATACCGGTCTCCGGAATCCGGCAGCAAGGCGACGATAGTTTTCCCTTTATTTTCTTCCCTCTTTGCCAGTTCCACAGCCGCGGCCAGCGCCGCCCCCGAGGAAATTCCAACCAGTATCCCTTCTTTCACCGCCACATTCTTTCCTGTAACGAATGCATCCTCATTTTTTACGCGAATGATTTCATCATATACATTGGTATTCAGGACTTTTGGCACAAAGCCGGCCCCGATTCCCTGTATTTTATGAGAACCCGGATTCCCGCCTGAAAGCACGGGAGAAGAATCCGGCTCAACTGCCACTACTTTTATCTCAGGGTTCTTGGATTTTAAATATGTTCCCACTCCGGTAATCGTCCCGCCGGTTCCTACTCCGGCCACAAAAATATCCACTTCCCCGTCGGTATCTTCCCATATTTCCGGGCCGGTAGCTGCCGCATGGGCCGCAGGGTTGGCCGGATTGTCGAACTGTCCTAAGATGACCGCCCCGGGAATGCTCTCTTTCAGTTCTTCCGCTTTTGCAATCGCCCCTTTCATCCCTTTTGCCCCTTCGGTAAGGACAAGCTGCGCGCCATAAGCTTTCAGCAGATTCCTCCGCTCCACACTCATCGTATCTGGCAGGGTAAGGATGGCCCGGTAGCCTCTGGCCGCCGCCACAGCCGCCAGCCCGATGCCGGTATTTCCCGATGTAGGCTCAATAATCGTCGCCCCCTTCTTCAAAATCCCTTTTTTCTCCCCATCCTCAATCATGGCAAGAGCTATCCTGTCCTTGACGCTCCCCGCCGGGTTAAGATATTCCAGTTTTGCCAGAATCGTCGCTCCGTCCGCCCCTTCTGCACTGGAAAAATTACTTACCTCCAGCAAAGGAGTTTTCCCGATTAATTCAGTTGCACTCTTTTTCACATTAGACATTTTTTCATCCTCCATCATTTTCATGCTTTATTTTATTTCCCACTATTTCACTAGGAATATTATGAATTAGATAATACCACCTAAGAGGAGGAATGTCAACTTTTTTTCCTGTATTTCCTAATTATAATTGAGTAGGGAAGATCCGTCTTCCCCTACTCGTGCCCTGGCATCCGTCAGCTTGCCGACACATTTCATTCGGACGCCCGTGTACATAAAATAACCCCCCACCTGCCGGGGAGTTATTTTATCATATACTATCCATTTCATTTCTGCACTACCCAGCAAATCCATCCAAGAAAATGCCAAAAACACTTTCCGGCATCCTTACAGCGCTGTGACGTGATATTTTGATTATATGAAAAACGCTGCTTTTCAGGCATCTTTCGAGAAATGATTCGTTAAACTTCATTTCTTCCCCAAAAGGCTTACGGCATCTTTATCCGCAATTACTGTAAAATCAGGATGCAGCCGCAGCAGGGAACTGGGTATTTCCTCACATATGGGACCTTCCAATACCTTTTTTAATATTTCAGCCTTTTCCATGCCGCTGACAATCATAACAATTTTCTTGCAGCCCATGACGGTTGCCGGTCCAAATGTAACATAATAATCGGCCATTTTATCCATGCCGCCGCTCAAAAAAGCAAGCCGTTTTTCTATCCTCTCGTTTAAATGATTGCTCACTGCACGGCACCCTTCGCCAAAACCGTTCAGCGTTCCCGATAAATTCCCGCAAAAATGTCCATCCGGCCCCAAGCCCAGCATAATCATGTCTATTCCGCCGTCTTCCTCCAGCTTCTTATCGTAGTGCATATAGTTCTTTTCGTCGAAGACATCTATCTGGGCTTCGTCAATTCTGCATGGTTGGAAAAATAAGCGGCGCAGCGTATCCATTGTCAGGCCAGACCCGCCCTTTACCGGAATTTCATCGAAATTATAGTAA
This sequence comes from Lachnospiraceae bacterium, assembly GCA_011958945.1. Classification (GTDB taxonomy): domain Bacteria; phylum Bacillota; class Clostridia; order Lachnospirales; family Lachnospiraceae; genus Kineothrix. The sequence goes on from BLLT01000067.1 coordinate 13,220, forward strand.
TGAACATTTTCAAACTTATTATCTTTCAGGAATTCCTGGATAATTTCATACATTCTGACAGGGGTTTTTCCTCCTGTGACCGACAGGTTCACTCGCTTTTCTTTTCCCTCTACTATCTTGCCCATCAGTTCCATGGCTGCCACCCTGCTCATATTTTCATAATTTTCCGTAACAATTAAGTTCATTTTTGCTCCTTTTTCACTTCCCGTCATGCCGCCTCTGGCGGCACAAACAATCCATATGTTTAAGTTAAAAATTCTTAACGGATGTTTTTTGACCGTTTATATTTTCTTTACACACTTCAGTCCAAGTCCTCGCCATTACTCTCAATACATTTCTTATACCAGTAAAAGCTGTCTTTCCTCAAACGGTCAAAGGTTCCCTTCCCCTCATCATCCGCATCCACATAAATCACACCATAACGTTTGCTCATTTCAATGGAGCCGCAGCTGACCAAATCGATAATCCCCCACATGGTGTAGCCGAACAAATCCACGCCATCCTCAACGGCATCTTTCATGGCCCTGATGTGGTCGCGCAGATAGCTGATGCGGTAATCATCATGGATTTTGCCGTCCACTACCCTGTCCACTGCCCCAAGTCCGTTTTCCGCCACAAACAGTGGTTTATGGTATCGGTCATACATCTGGTTCAGCGTAATCCGCAAGCCTGTTGCATCGCTTTGCCAACCCCATTCGCTGCTGGGCAGATAAGGGTTTTTATTTCCAACCACAAGGTTGCCGTCCGTTTTTTCCCAGTTCTCGCTGGCCGTGGACACTTGTGTGAAATAGTAGGAGAAGGATACGAAATCCACCGGATTTTCCATCAATACCTTTCGGTCCTCTTCCGTGATCTCCAAATGGATATTCTTTTTCTCAAAATACCTTTCCATATATTCCGGGTAAAAGCCCCTGGCCATCACGTCGGTATAATACCAGTTTGTATACTGTTCATCGTGCATCAGCGTCAGCTGGTCTTCCGGATTACAGGTCGCCCCATAGTGGCAGAAGCGGGCAATCATACATCCAATCCGGCTTCCCGGCATCATCTCATGAGCCAGCTTTACTGTCAAGGCATTGGCCACGAACTGATGGTGCAATGCCTGATGGACGGACTGATCATAATTTTCTTCCCTTTCCTTAATCAGGGCAACTCCGTTATATGGGTTAAACCGCCCCGCATTCATCTCATTGAAGGGAAGCCAGTAATCCACATCGTCCTTAAAGTTTTCGAATAAAGTCTTTGCATATTTTAAGTAGAAATCAATCAGTTTGCGGTTTTTCCATCCCCCGTAAGCTTCCACCAGATGAACCGGAACCGCATAGTGAAGCATTGTCACAAAAACTTTAATCCCATATTTACGGCACTCTTCAAATACATTTTTGTAAAACCGTATGCCTTCCTCATTTGGTTTCTCATCATCTCCGTTTGGATAAATCCGTGCCCAGCTGATGGACATACGATAAATCTTCATGCCCATTTCCGCAAACAAAGCAATGTCCTCTTTATAACGGTGATAGTGGTCGCTTCCAAAGCGGAACGGGTAAATGGATGTTTCCTTGCTGGCCAATGCATCGGCAAATTTCCGATTGGTCATCTGCTTGTATTCCCAGCTGTTTTTCTGCTCTCTGGTTAAATTTGCAAACTGCGGGCGGCAGTCCTGAGTATCCAGCCCTTTCCCACCTTCGTTCCATCCGCCTTCTACCTGGGAGGCCGCTGTGGCGCCTCCCCATAAAAAATCTTTCGGAAAACCCTGTCTCATAATAACCTCCTTATTTGCTATTTCCTTTTATCCCCTGCATCCTGCACCATATGCGCCCTGTTTCTTCTTATTTGATTATATTTTTCTTCTCCGCTTCTATCGCCCTTTCATCTTTTTCTATATCCTCATCGAATCCCAGTACATATGTCAATACCGCTGTCAGTACGAAAGATATGGCCAGGCCAATCAGCATTACCGGAATTGAGCCTGCATAAACCGGCAGAGAAATAATAGAGGGCATCGCAAAACTAATCGCTTTTCCTCCCATTATCGCTACAAAAGCGCCGGATACCCCTCCGCCGATGCACAATGCGATAAGCGGTCTTTTAAAACGGAAAGCAACACCATACAAAGCAGGTTCCGTAACTCCGATAAATGCGGAAACAAACGAAGAAAACACCGCCGTTTTATTATTTTCCTTTTTCGCCCTTAAGAAAGCGCCAAAGCACATGCCTGCTGCCGCCATGGTAGCCACACAATGTACCGGCCCCAGCATATCATAGCCTAAAGTTTCAATATTATTAATCATAACCGGTGACAACATCATATGGGTTCCTGTGAAAACCACCAGCGGACGGGTTGCCCCATCGATTAATCCTCCCAGCCAAGGCGCCACTGTAAACATCCATTTGAAAAATTCACCTACATAAATACCTGCATTATATCCTAACGGCCCAATCACTACAAGGCTTAACGGTGCCATCACAAGCAAAGTACCGATGGGAACCACAACCACCCGCAGAAAACTCGGGGTATGCTTGCTTAACCATCTATGTAAGTAACTCATAATCCAGACCGAAATAACAATCGGCAATACGCTGGCTGAATATTTTACCAGGTAAAAGTTCAGCCCAAACAGTGAGGACTGCGTGCCAGCCCCTTCCAATACGGTTGGGTACATATAAATGCCTGCCAAAATAAGCGCCATCACTTCATTTGTCCTAAACTTCTTAGCGCTGGTAAATGCCAGGATAAAAGGCAGGAAATAAAATACGGAATCGCCGGCTGCATTTAAAATCAAATACAGCCCTGTATCGGTAGCTATCCACCCATAATTTGCCAGCAATGTCAGCAGGCCCTTCAGCACACCGGCACCGGCAAATGCCGTAACTACCGGAGCAAAAACACCGCTGATAACCTCGAACAACACGCCGAAACTAAATTTTCCTTTTTTTCCTCCATCCAAGTTTTCATCAACCGCCGCCTCTTTTTCGATATCGGCCAGCTTGCAGATTTCCTCGTATACATCGGGAACCGTTTCCCCTATGATGACCTGAAACTGCCCGTTCTGTATCATCGTTCCCAATACGCCAGGAATCGCTTCAATTTCCGACTGCTTGGCCAGGCTCTGGTCCTTTAAGTTAAAACGCAGACGAGTCATACAGTGCACTAAAAATTCAATGTTTTCTTTTCCTCCCACCTTTTCAAGAATAGCGGAAGCTTTCTTTTTGTTGTCAGCCATTTTTCTCTCCATTTCTGCACGGCTTTATTGTGTATAGCAAGTTTGCGGATGCCGTGCGGACACAAACTTGTATTACCCTTTCTTCATAGAAAAATGATTTAGTAGATTTATCGCAGCTTTCGGACGCACCCTGGCCGATGGCCCGAAAGCCTCCGCGGCATTGAAGCATTTTTTTGCTCCATTGTCTGCGGAAATCAGCATAATGCGATTTAATTAATTTCTTTTGCATATAGCTGATTTACATGTATCATCAAGTACAAAAGTTCTTCATGGGGGCATCGCTCCCCGAATTCCTGCTCCATATAATCGTCAATCTTTGCCACACATTTGCGAATCTGCGGATTTTTTTCCTTCATCTCCTGGTAAAGTTCCTCATTGCTGTCGTTAAATTCTTCATTTCTTTCCTTTCGCAGAACAAAATACTTGATATGATTCTTGAAACGGAAGTAATGAAAACTATTTTTGTCAACCGCAAAGCCGAAATACTCCTCTACCAATACTGTCACTTCCTGAATAATCCTGGCTGTACGGTCTGGATTCTTTTCCGGCATCTTTTCCCCTTCCAGTGCATTCAGAAAATGCATGGTAATGCTGGTCACTTCCCCCCGGCCAAGATGTACCTTCATTTTTTCATTTACCTTACGCACGAACCATTGGGCTATCCTGGTTAGTTCCGGATAGTCATATTCCATCTCATACGAATACGGAAGCGTTACATTCATCCCTTTTCGTTCCCTCTCGATGGAAAAGTTAATATGGTCGGCCAGGACGAACACCAGGTTAGGGTTCAGCCTCCCCTTTATCCTGGTTTTGGCAATATCCAACAGCTTTGTCACCAGAAAAAAGGTTTTGTCCGGAATTTCAGCTAACAGCCCATAATATCTTCTATCGATGCCATAGTAAGTTCTGTCTATTTTTGATAAATCCTTCAATTCATAAGGCATTTCCCCAAATCCGATTCCCCGTCCGAAAATAACCACTTCCCGGTTATTTCCGTCCAGGCCTATGGCCACATTATTGTTTATCTTTTTTATTACCTTCATGAAATCCTTCTCCTGATTCCTTTTCTCCCCTCCGCCATCCGCCTGTCACCGCATCCTTATACCCTCTTCTACGGGCTGCTTCGTTGGTTTTGTCCTCCAGGACTGTTCCCTCGGTTTCACCCCTCCAGGACTGCCTCCCCGGCGCCGACTTCCTGCCCGAAAGCCTCCAAATCAATATCTTTTTCATATCCTCCGGTGAAAATTACCATAGTGGTCATATCAATCCCTTTTTTCTCCAGCCCTTCCCTGTCGAAACGGATAACCGGCTCCCCTGCCCTGACTCTGCTCCCCTGCTTAGCCAGAACGGTAAACCCTTCCCCCTTTAAATCCACCGTATCCAGCCCGATATGCACCAACAGTTCCATTCCTGCCTTCGTCTTTATCCCGAAAGCATGTTTTGTTTCCGCAATCATTACGATTTCTCCATCCACCGGCGCCACTGCCGTATCGTCTTTAGGTATCACCGCAAAACCATCCCCCATCATTTTAGAGGAAAATACTTTGTCCGCCACCTCCTCTAACCGGATGCACCTCCCCGACACCGGCGCAGCCACTGCACTGCTCTCTTTCCTCAAAAAACCAAACATAATTCCCTTCCTCCTTTTTATCATACTTTTTATCATACTGTTTATGAATGCATATTTCATCATTATTACATCTAATTTAATATGTTTTTCCGAAACATATGTGTACAAAAAAACCCTTCAAAGCACATACCTTATTACAAAGGTAATGCCTCGAAGAGTTACAATCCTTATCTATTAAATATATTTGATATATTGGTTTATTTATATCATATTCGCCATTTGCTGTCAAGCACTTTTTATCATAATTTCATTTATAATGTAACAGTTCGCTACTGTTCACAGGCCAGGAATGCGCCAAACCGCGTATTCCTTGGGAAAATGTGCAACTTAAAAAGCAAAAATCCATTTGCGAAGCAAATTTTGCATGGATTTTTGCCTGTTACCGGAACGGAGTAAACAGTGAC
>BLLT01000068.1 GCA_011958945.1 Lachnospiraceae bacterium
CAGCGACGGCGAAGCCGGAAGGCTGAACTGTCGCCAAATATCAAATCTTCAAATGAACAGATCATAGATGGAGGAGGGATAGAAGCCATAGCCTTTTAAGGATTGAGGAAATCCCTTTTTTATTTGTATTTGTTTGTCGCCCATCCGCACTATCCAACATCCTCTACCTTCCTATCGGCAATGATGTCTCCCTTACAACCAACCGCGGGCGAACCCACTCCTGCTGCATCACAGCCTTTTTTTCTATCAACTCCATTAAACCGACGCCTGGCATCATCCCGTTTCTCCCTAATATTAGCATTGGCATTCATCATAAACACGCACGGCACCTGATGCTGTTGGATTAACTCCATTTCCTCATCCATCAGTTCCATACGCAGCACAAGAAAGCCATCCACCTTTTTCTTGCGTATGCTCCTCTCGAACCTGGAAAAATCCCGGGAATTGCTGTCATAATAAATGACCATAATATCATAATCAAAGGAACTCAGTTCCTGCTGAATACAATCGTATACATGGGCAAGCATCAGATTGTTATTCATACTGATAAAATGCTTTGGAAAAAGAATCCCTATCGTTCCCGTCCTGCTTGTCTTCAAGCTTTGTGCCTGGCTATTGAGCTCGAACTTATATTCTCTCGCTTTCTTTAGCACATATTCTTTCGTTTCGGGGGCAACAAGGCTGCTATTATTAAGTGCGCGGGACACCGTTGGCTGCGATACTCCAATCAGCTTGGCAAATTCTCTGGATGTCATATCTCCTGTTTCCAATCGTTTATAGTCTTTTTTGCAGGGAGGTTTACCCTCTCCTTAGAACATGTCTGCAAATCGCTTTCCGTCAGATGCGCATCACGATTCAGCCTTTTAAAGGAAAGTCTTATAATCCTCATAGTTTTTTTTAAGCAGTTCCGGGGTATCCAGCCCGTAAGGGCATCTGCTCTTACACTGTCCGCAAAGCAGGCAGCTTTCTATTTTTTTCATTTTCCTCTTCCATTCTTCCCGGAGGTATCCTTCCTTTGGTGCCCGGCGGAGCAGCAGGCTCATCCTGGCACAGTTATTGATTTCAATACCCACCGGACACGGCATACAGTAACCGCATCCCCGACAAAAATCCCCGGCCAGCTCTTCTTTTTCCTTTTCTATCTTTTCTTCCATTTCCTCCGTCCAAACGGGGGGCTTTTCCTGATAAGAAAGGAATTCATCCAGTTCTTCTTCCTTCTGTATACCCCAGATAGGCTCCACATGGTCAAACCCGGCCATATAAGCATATGCCAGCGCCGAATCCGTAATCAGCCCGCCGGACAAAGCCTTCATGGCAATAAAGCCAATATTTTTTTCTCTACAAATTTCTACAATATCCCTCTCCGGTTTTCCGGCCAAGTAGGAAAACGGGAACTGTATCGTTTCATAGAGCCCTGATTCTGCCGCTTCTTCCGCTATCTTATACCTATGGTTGGTAATCCCGATATGACCGATTTTCCCTTGCTCCTTCGCCTCCAGCATAGCCTCGTACAGCCCTGATCCATCTCCCGGCTTAGGACAAAAGGAAGGATTGTGGAACTGATAAATATCTATGTAGTCCGTCTGTAAATTCTTCAAACTCATTTCCAAATCAGCCCAAAAACCGTCCACATCGCTTGCCGCTGTTTTCGTACTGATAATAATTTTATCCCGCACATAGGAAAATGCCGCCCCCATTTTCTCCTCGCTATCCGTATACTGCCTTGCAGTATCGAAATAATTAATCCCATGATAAAACGCCTTTTGCAGCAGATATACCGCATCCTTCTTCAATACCCTCTGCACCGGCAGCGCCCCAAAACCATTTTTATTCATAACCAGCCCTGTTTTCCCTAATGTAATCCTATCCATTTTTCCTCATTTCCGCGCCTCGAACGCTCTTTTTTCAAGAAATGACTTAGTAGAACTTCATCTCCTCCATGACTAATATACCATAAAACATACAGAATTAAAAGGCCGGGCAAAATACGAATTCCAAGTTGTGATTTCACTTCAATTTGTGTATACTAAAAGAAGTATACAAGAGGCAAAATGCGGGCAGAAGGTGGTGATTACCGGCATGGAAATAGCATCCGAAAAAGGACTATGCGATAAATATATGGGGAAATTCCCGGTTATCTCCATATCGTTAAAGGGAGTAAACGGCAGCAGCTTTGAAACAGCCCGTTCCATGATGTGTTCCGTTATCGGAAAAGAAGCCCTGCGTTTTCGCTTTTTATTGGAAAGCGAACAGCTATCCTATGAAGAGAAAAAAATGTATGGGCAGCTTATTGCAATCGACCCTCAAAATACACAGATTTTCCGGATGTGGGATTCCGTACTAATGGAAAGCCTAAAAACACTTACCATGCTTCTCGAAAAGCACTATAAGCAGAAAGTTATCGTTTTGATAGACGAATATGACGTGCCTCTTGCTAAAGCATTTGAAAGCCACTATTATGAACAAATGGTTCTTTTACTCCGCAATTTGTTTGAACAGGTATTAAAAACAAATAGCAGCTTGTATATGGCGATATTGACTGGCTGTATGCGCATATCCAAAGAAAGCATTTTTACCGGATTAAATAATCTGAAGGTTTTATCCATCCCCGATGTGAGATTTGACGAATACTTCGGATTTACAGACACTGATGTGAAACATCTTCTGGCATATTATTGTCTTTCCGGACATCATTCTACTATAAAAGAATGGTATAACGGATACCGGTTTGGAAATGTGGACGTATACTGTCCCTGGGATGTTCTTAATTATTGTGACGCGCTTCGTATGGACAAAGACGCCCTTCCGCAGAATTATTGGGCAAATACGAGCGGGAACGATGCCGTGAAGCGTTTTATTGAAAAATCAGATAACGGTACTGTAAAGCGGGAAATAGAATGTCTTGTTGCCGGCGGGGAGATTGAAAAAGAAATCCATCCGGAATTGACTTATTATGATATGTATCAGTCCATCAACCATATCTGGAGCGTCCTGTTCACAACAGGCTATCTGACGCAACGAGGAAAGCCCCATGGTGATGCCTTTCGCCTGGCCATACCCAACATGGAAATCAGGACAATATTTACCAAGCAAATCATGGAGTATTTCAAAGAAAGCGTACAAAGGGATGGGGATAGCCTAAATGCATTTTGCGAAGCGCTAAAATCCGGAAATTCACATGGTGTAGAAAAGCAGTTTGGAGATTATTTGCGTAAAACTATCAGTATAAGGGATACATTTGTACAAAAGAAAATGAAAGAAAACTTTTATCACGGGATTCTGTTAAGCCTGCTGGGATTTAAGGAGTCCTGGGGAATCTTTTCCAACAGGGAATGCGGCGATGGGTATAGTGATATCATAGTTGAAATTGATGATGAGGAAACGGGGATTATTATTGAAGTAAAATATTCCGATAATGGTGAACTGGAAACGGAATGCCGCCAGGCATTGGAACAAATACGCGATATGCACTACGAGGCACAGCTACGGGATAATGGGATGATGAGAATTCTCAAATATGGCATCTCCTGCTATAAAAAACGGTGTAAGGTTTTATTGGAAATTGACTAAAAACCTTTTCTCCCAAAAAGCAACGGCGGAACCCTTTTCCGCCGTTACTTTTTATGGAAAGCCGCCGGCACAGTATTTTACCGCACTTGCAGCTTCCTCCATCTATAGTAATACTCAGACCCTCTCGAAATACATCTGGTAGGACTGATATTCGCCCATTTCCTTGGGCAGCAAATACCCGCCGTACATAAGCGTACTGCCGCTGTAAATCTTCCCTGTTCCCGCCTCTTTATATTTTTCCTGCGGATTTAAACCTTTACATCTTATGATACATCCCGGCGCATTCGCCCGGGCGCTGGTCATCACCACGCTTACCAGGCTTTTTGTCTGATCCTCGGAAACAAACTGCCATGCCATAAAGATTTCCTCCGGCTTTGTCAGACGGTAGTAGTTCCCTCCTTGAATCAAATCAAAATACTCCTTATAACTCTGTACCTGTGCCCTGACCTCTTCTTTATCTTCCTCCGACATCTTGCCAATATCCAGTTCATAGCCAAAAGTGCCCGCCATAGCCACCGTTCCCCTGGTGTGCAGCGGCGTGATACGGCCATTTTGATGGTTAGGGCAGGCCGATACATGGGAACCCACTGTACTGATTGGATAAGCGAAAGATGTTCCGTACTGAATCTTCAGCCGCTCAATCGCATCTGTGTCATCGCTGCACCATATCTGCGGAGAATAATACAGCATACCGGCATCGAACCTTCCTCCCCCGCCGCTGCAGCCCTCGAACAGCACATTGGGATATCTTTGGGTAATCCTTTCCAGAAGTTCATATAAACCAAGCACATATCTATGCCCCGCCTCGCCCTGCTGTTCCGGTGCCAGTTCCGGGTTATACATATCGCTGATGCTGCGGTTCATATCCCATTTCACATACGAGATATCCCCGGTATCCAATATACCGCAAATCGCCTGATAAAGATATTCCCTTACGCACTCCCTTCCCAAATCCAATACCAGCTGGCATCTTCCCCTCCCTGGCTCACGGCCTGGCAAAGTGATTGCCCAGTCCGGATGCTCCCTGTACAGACGGCTGTCTTCATTCACCATCTCCGGCTCCATCCAGATTCCAAAGGAAAGCCCCTTTTTCTTCACACCCTGAATCAACTCGTGAAGGCTCATGCCTAACTTTTCTTCGTTAGGAAACCAATCCCCCAGCCCTGATTCATCAAAATCCCTTTTCCCGAACCAGCCGTCATCCATCACCAGCATCTCAATCCCCAGCTTGGCCGCTTCCTCCGCTATGGAAATTAATTTTTCTCCGTTAAAATCAAAATAAGTAGCCTCCCAGTTATTGATTAATATGGGCCGCCGGCCGTTTTTGAATTTCCCCCTGCAAAGGTTGTTTCTCATGGCACGGTGAAACTGAATCGAAAGTTTTCCAAGGCCGTTTCCCGAATAACTCATGATTACTTCCGGCATAGTAAATACCCTTCCCTTTTCCAGCAGCACTTTAAAGCGGGAGGGGTGAATCCCCATGGTAAACCGCAGCATATCCAGCTGGCTGCATTCTGCCTCTGCCAGGAAATTTCCGCTATATACATAGGCGAACCCATAGCACCCGCCATGCTCTTCCCCGGCTTCAGGCTCGCACAAAATCACAAAAGGGTTATGCTGATGGCTGGACGTTCCGCGGAGTGAACCTACGGAAGTAATCCCTTTCCCCAGCCGTTTCCTCTCCGCTTCCCGTTCCATCGTATGCCTTCCATTGAATGTGTAAATGTCCATATCCGATGTCATAAAATCTATGCTCATAGAAACCGCTTTATCCATCACCGCGGTTTTCTCTTCCCTATTTTCAATCAGGCAGGCCCTGGTAATTATATCCAGATTTTCAAATACTCCATATAAAAGTGTAACAAAAAAGTTCTTCGCCCTGTCTTTGAGCACCACTTTCAGCGTTTCAGCCTTTTCCCCGCTCCATGCGGAGTTTTCCCCTATGAGGCCCCCCTCCGAAGCATCCCCCTTTACAGGGCTGTCCGCATACATTGCCGGGAGCCCGTCCAAACTATATTTTCCTTCTATTATTTCATGGGATACATATCTTAGATCCAGCGCATAACTCCCGTCCCCATGCTGCACCCGGATTCCTTCCGCCCGGTAATCCCCTACATTGAAAGAAGGCATTTCCTGGGGCATCGTATCCAGGGAGACTGTCCTATCCATCCCTGCATCTCCCATTGCCGGAGAAAAGCCGATATCTTCATACCGAAACAGATATGACATATCCTCGCCGGAAATTCTTTCCCCATAATAAGTGTGCATCAACACCCCATAAGGGCCGATTTTCATCTGATAAGTAGTATGTTCCGTGTTGATTGAGATAGTTTTCGATTTTTTGTCATAACATACTGCCATATCCTCTCCTCCTATCCAAATAGTTTTTTAAATAAGGGAAAAACGCGGGCTGCCACAATTCCCGGCAGCCCGCGTTCCGTTACTGCTCACATCGTGACCGGTAACCTTATTGATAGCTGTTTTTGGCCTTTTCTTTACTTCACCGCTCCGTTTACAACACCGTTCAGAATCTGTTTCTGGCAGATGATATAGAAAATCAGAATCGGTATCAATGCCAACAAGTATGATGCAAATGCCAGGTTATAATTTGTACCAAACTGTGACTGGAAGTTCAGCTGTGCCAACGGCAATGTATTCTGTCCGGAACCTGCCATGATAACCAATGGCGTCATAACGTCATTCCAAACTGACAATGCTGTCAGGACTGCAACCGTTGCATGCATAGGCCGCATAATCGGGAAAATAATTTTCCAGTATGTCCTCCATGTGGAAGCGCCGTCCACCTTGGCCGCTTCTTCCAATGCCATCGGAATATTTACCAGATAGCCGGAGTACAGCAGCACATTCATCGGCATATAAAACACTACATAAAGCAGGATAACACCAACCCAGTTTGCCAGCCCCATTTCTGCGGTTTGCTTTGCCAAAGGCATCATCAGAATCGCAAAAGGTACGAACATACCGCTGACAATAAACAGATATACAAAACTGTAAAATTTACTTTTCGCTTTATTTCTTCCCAATGCATAGCCCATCAGGGAATGAATGATAATGGATAACCCTACTGCCACCAAAGTTATCAAAAGGCTGTTCTTTAAAGAACGCCAGAAATCCGTTACTTCCATGGCTTCCCTGAAATTGCTCAGGCTCCAGGACTTGGGCAGGGATAAAATGCCGCTGATGCTGTTTGTCATTTCAGAAGGCTGTTTGAACGCAATTACAATCGTTAAATACAGCGGAAAAATAATTGTGGAAAGCCCCAGTATCAATAAGACCATTGCCACCTTATTCGTATGCGTATCTGCATTTTTCTTTGTCATAGCTGCTCCTCCTTACTGCTGGAAAATTTCATCTGTGCCACGGAAACAATTACAATCACGATAAAGAATACAACTGCATTGGCGCTCTGGAAACCGAACTGGCCGCCCGACATACCATTATTATAAATCAGGTAGGAAATGGATTCCGTACTCTGTGCAGGACCGCCCTTGGTCAATGCCATAATCTGGTCGAATACCATCAGGAAGTTCTTCACGCAAAGCACCATGTTAATGGAGAAGAACGGTATAATCAACGGGAATGTCAGATAACGGAACTGCTTCCATCCTGTCGCCCCGTCCAGCCCGCCTGCCTCATAAACATCCTCGGGCACGGTCTGAAGGCCGGAGATATAAATAATAGTGTTCATAGCGATGGCCTGCCATGCACATACCACCATAATGCCAATCCATGCAGCGCTGGGGTTGGAGAGGATACTGGAACTCAATGCGCCAATGCCCATCATCTGTGCCACTGCCGGAAGTATATATGTAAAAAAGTAATTGAAAATGTAACCTACTACCAATGCGCCTAAAATATTAGGCAGGAAATATGCCCCTCTGAAAAAGCTTTTCGCCTTTATTTTGCTGTTCAGGCCCAAAGCAAGAATCAGGCTTAACACATTGGTAACTACCGTTGAAACGATGGCCAGTTTAAAGGTAAACCAGTAGGATTTCCCAACGCGGGCATCCGAAAACAAATCGATATAATTCTGGAAACCTACCCAGTTATATTTGCCGAACCCTTTGAAATTGGTAAAACTGTAGATCACACCACGAATCAAAGGAATGGTGTTAAAGCAGATAAACAGTGCCAAAATCGGAATCGTAATCAGTAAAAAAGTTCTTTTCCTTTCATTTTTCATCACTTCTTTCATAGCTTCTCCTTTCCTAATTCGCATTGTGCTGTTTTTCATATTCCTGTACCAGGCGGATAATATCCCTGTTATACCGCGGCCAGTCATTGTCAAACTTTGTCAGGAAAGCATCCACATCCTTATTCAGCAGGAATGTCTGGATTTGTGCGTCCACTGCCATTTCCGAAGGATAATAGTGGTCCTGATAGTCTTTCATATTTCCGCTTATTATGTATTCGGTCATCCCATCCAGAATAGAAGGAAGTACAAAGTCGCCCTCTTTACAAGGGATTGCCGTCTGTGCATCTATGTATTTCTGAATATTTTCATCGGCGAAGAGAAAATCCAAAACTTCGTAGGCAGCTTCCTTATTCGGGCATTCCGCCATCACACAGAACTGAAGGTCTACACCCGAGTTCAGCGTATTGCCGTCTTTGGAATCGTTAGCCGGCATTACGAAGGAATCCAGATTTAAATCCGGGTTTACGGAAAGAATCTGGGGGGCAGCATAGCTGCCGATAGGGTACATTGCGGATTCCCCCCGCGCAAAAGCGGTACAGGCGTCATTATAGCCGTATGCAAACGGGTCATCCGGCCCATACTGCAGCAAATCCAGATATTTCTCTGCGATTTCCCTATATTCCACGGAAAATGTAGTTTCTCCCCGGTTCACCTGTTTTGTCGTATCCGCAGGCGACAAATCCACCGCCATGGAGTTCCACGGTGCAAGGCAAGTCCACGTATCCTTGAATCCGAAGTAGAACGGAAGAATCCCTTCCGCCTGGATGGCATCGCACAAAGCGAGAAGTTCTTCCCAGTTTTCGGGAATAGTCCATCCATGTTCTTCAAACATGTCCCGGTTATACAAAATTCCGGCAGCGTTGGCCACGTAGGGTACCGCAAAAGTGCCATCCGTAGGAACCAGTTCCAGCGCTTCATCAATATCCAGATAGCCCTGGTTGATATTCCCAAGCCCGCTGTAATCTGAGATATCCGCTAAAATCTCTGCATCCACAAAATAGGAGTAATTGATGTCTCCGCCAATTCCTATGATGTCCGGATAATCCTCTCTGATGAATCTTGTCTTCAAAATTGTCATTGCGTCATTCGGGGAACTGATTTTTAAATGAATATCGTCATGGGTTGCGTTGAATTCATCTTCCACCGTCTTAAAATAGTTCGCCGCTTCCGGCTTGTACTGGACGATTTCGATTTCAATCTTTCCGTCATTTGCAGAAGCTCCGCACCCACAGGCAAACAACGATGCTGCCATACAGCATATTGCAAGCCCCAAGCATTTTACTCTTTTCCCTTTCATAGCATTTCTCCTTCCCTATTTTGATAAAAAGATTATAAAATACCATTATGCCACTAGTAAATATCACAATTTAGTACATTTTATGCCTAAATGCTACTTTTATGTTTTTTATTTGAAATCACCTAGCATTTTGGTATATAATAGAATTCAAAGTATAAAACGCCATCCGTAAACAAGGGTTTTTACACTCGAATTTTGACGTAAAAGTGATTGAGGCATCTTATGAGTGAAGTAGTTTTTTCCGTTTTTCCGAGTGAAAATTTTATTGATTTAGGATTATACCAATTCGGGTGGGAGCAATGCGACCCCTCCCATTCCTTCGGCCCGGCTGCCAGGAACCACTATCTGTTCCATCTATGCCTTTCCGGAACGGGCACTTTAATTGCAGAAAATTCCAGAGGGGAGTCCATCACCTACCAAGTAAAAAGCGGCCAGGGTTTTATGATGTTCCCACACCAGATATGCACTTATATTGCGGACAGGGAAATCCCCTGGGAATATGCCTGGATTGAATTCGACGGCCTGCGTGCCAAAGAAACCATTGAACTGGCCGGGGTCAGCCGCGACCAGCCCATCTACAAGGCGCGCCATAAAGATATTGCTGAAATTATGAAATCAGAAATGTTATATATCGTCAACCACAAAGATGCTTCGTCCTTTCACTTGATTGGACATCTCCATCTTTTTATCGACAGCTTTATCCGTTCCTCCTCCGGGATGCAAAGCCGCCAGAGCAATACTTTGCGGGATTTTTATATAAAAGAAGCCATATCCTTTATTGAGCAGAATTTCCAAAACGATATTACGGTGGAGGATATCGCTTATTCCTGCGGGCTCAACAGGAGTTATTTCGGAAAGATTTTTCACGAAAATATGGGGAAATCCCCTCAGGAGTTCCTTATCTCTTATCGTATGACGAAAGCTGCTGAGCTTTTGAAGCTGACCAAGCTTTCCATCGCAGACATCGGCAATGCGGTGGGCTATCCCAACCAGCTTCATTTTTCCAGAGCATTTAAAAATGTCTACGGCATCTCGCCCAGGCAGTGGCGGAATGAGAATAGTATTGAGCAGGCACAGTAGGGGAAGGAAGCTGCACCTGCTTTGCCAAAGCGGTCCTGATGGCCTTCTTGGCAAGTTCCCTGCTGTCCATATCCTGCCGTTACATTCTGGAAACAAACATATCCATATTATCTGCCTTTGCTGCCATTTTTAACCAATTATTCAAAATAGACATATCCTTCTGTTCCATAATCCGTTCTTTTACATCCTCCGGTATTACCCCCAATTCCTCAAGCAGTGCAAAAATATCTTCTGCCTTTCCCCTTATCCGCCCTTCTATGTTTCCTTCTATCCTTCCTTCCTCTTTCGCATCCTTTATCATATCATCAATCGCTTTACACATAGTTTTTCCCCCGTTCTTCTTTTCTTTTTTACTCTTCATCAATTTTTTCAGTTGTACAGAATTCGTCAGCTGGCTAAGCACATACCAAGACTCATCGTCCATCCTGCCAATCATTTCGTCTTCCTTCAAATATTTCGCAAACTCTTTTTTGTCATTTCTTTTCCCGTAAAGTTCCAAAAGCGGGCGAAGTTCCGTCTGAAAATATTCATAATGTTTAAATCTGGCCAAGTCAAGGAAATGCAGCGGATACTCCGGCACCAATTTCTTCATATCATCCGTTCCTAAGGCCGCTTTATGCCCAAAATCCAGAATGTCATGCAGGCTCTTTGCCCCCTGCCATTCCTTTTTTCCCCAATACACTACCAATGTGGCCACTGGAAAAATTCTGTCATTTTTCTTGACTTTATAAAGGCGTTCCCCCACATCCTGGTAAAAAGAGCCCAGTTCCTTTTCCCGGCATTCCTTATCCCTCCTCTCGTTCTCCCTCATAATTCTTCCAAGCTGCCGACTATATTCAAGAGCCTCCTCCAACATTACCCTCACAGGCATTCCATAATCCACCGTTTCCTGATTTTCTACCACCAGCATGGTAAAACGTTGTCCGCCGCCATCTTGCCGCATCACTAAATCACACGTTTTCTCCAAAGCAATATCGCCCCCTGCTTTTGAGAAAACCGGGCTGATTATCTCCAGTTCTTCCGCCTTTACCATCTGCCTGCCGCAAAATACACCGCCATTCCATAAATCTGCATATCTTCTGGCATCTTCCAGATATGACTTAAGTAAAATATCTTTTTTTCCCATACTAACCTCCATGCCTTTTTCCTTTGAATATTTAATTATGATTTGAAAGATATTAAAGCACGATTTCGTTAGATGGCCTTGGACAGCCATTTAGATATTACTTAGTTAGAATTGAAATAGAATATCAGAAATATATGCTTTGGAAAAGTATATCATAGGATATAGCGTCTGTCCAGAATTAATCACAAAAATTTAGGGGTTTAAAAGGCATTGACCACTTCCGCTGCCAATGCCTTATCATCCCTGTATTTTTCCCCGTTTCTACACGGCTTTTACGGCTTTTCACCCTTACTGAAACCGCAAAAAACTCTTTTCCTTCTTTTTACTGCTTTTCAGCACAATGGCAGAAGTGGGCGGCAAAGTAATTTTTACCTTTCCACCGGAAACAGGATACTCCGCCTCTTCGGTTGTAAATCCATCCGCCGTTGTCAGCATCAGCCTCTTCATCACCCCTGTCTTAGGGGTTCCCAAATACCATACCGATAATTTTTTCGTAATTTCATGATTATTGTTATTCACCAATATGACCGACTGTTCCTCTCTCGTAAAACGCCCGTAGCCAATCACATTGTAGCCGCTCTCCATATATTTCAAAGAACCTGTAACCATTTCCTTATTCGTCTTATGGATAGCTATCATTTCTTTATGAAACCGGATTAATTCCTTATCCTCATCCCCCCACGGATATGTCCTCCGGTTATCCGGGTCCGTAAAACCGGTCACCCCCGCCTCATCTCCATAATATATCGTGGGAGACCCAGGCCATGTCATTTGAATCACCACAGCTTCCCGCATCACCGCTTTATTTACATTTCTATCTGCAGCCTCCGGCCCATGGGAATTGGTCCTCCCTACAAACCGGTTCGTTCTGGTAAGGAAACGGGAATGGTCATGGTTGGACAGTTCATTCATCGCCACATAATACGAAGGCATTGTCATATTGGAAACATTATACCGCATTGCCCCCCAGAAACTTTCCGCATTTCCCAGCATATCCTCCCTGTAATCATCGCTGTGTTTCTGCATTCCTGTTAAAAACCAGGTCACAGGCTCCATAAAAGCATCATAGTTCATAATGGAATCCCATTCTTTGCCGTTTAGCCACCCCCTTGGATTCCCATAATGCTCCGCCCAGATGACCGCATTGGGGTTCGCCCGCTTTACCGTCTTGTAAAATTCCTTCCAAAAATAATGATTATATTCCGGGGTATGCCCCAAATCTGCCGCCACATCCAGCCTCCATCCATCCACATTGTATGGCGGGGATACCCATTTGCGGGCTATATGCATCACATATTCGAATAAATCCTTGGAGCCCTCATAATTCAGCTTGGGCAGCGTATCATGCCCCCACCACCCGTCATAGCTGCTGTTATAAGGCCATTTATCCTGATGATGGAACGAAAAGTAGTTATGGTATGGACTGTCTATGTCCACATAGGCCCCTTTCTCATACCCCTCCGCATGCTCATATATCCTTTCTCTGTCCATCCATTTGTTAAAAGAACCGCAATGGTTGAACACTCCGTCCAGGATAACCTTCATCCCCCTTCTGTGGGCCTCCTCCACCACCTGTATGAACAGCCGGTTGCTGGCTTCCAGATTCGCTTTATTGGTCACCCTGTCAATATATCTGCCGGCAAACCGGTTCTCCTGCCCTGGCTGCAGCAATTCCCCTTCATCCGAGACAATCTTCCCGAAATGCGGGTCTATATAATCATAGTCCTGAATATCATATTTATGGTTCGATGGGGATACAAATAGCGGATTAAAATAGATAACATCAATCCCCAAATCCTGGAGATAATCCATTTTGTCCAATACTCCCTGCAAATCTCCGCCATAAAATTCCCGCACGCCCATGGCTGCCGGATATTTGCCCCATTCTTTTACCTGTACTGTATTTTCCCCTATATACCTATATTCATCCGTGAGAACGTCATTGGAAGGGTCTCCGTTGCAGAAGCGGTCCACATAAATCTGGTACATCACAGCCCCCTTCGCCCATCCAGGAGTCTTATATCCCGGTATAAGGCGGAAGTCATAATGCCTGTCAACCGTTTTCTGCACCCCTCTATAATTATAATAACGCGTTACCGTTTCAAAATGAATTTCAAAATAATAGCTGATTTCCCTGTCTTCCAGCTGAACAGTATGGAAATAGTAATCAAAATAACTGTCCGATTCCCGCTTAAGCATCAAATGTTTTTCGTTATCGCATACAAACAATACCCTGTCTACATTATTTTTCTTTGTACGGAACTTTATCGTCACCTGGCCATAGGCACTGGGTTCCGGGGGGTTTACATAATCCTCCGTCATGTCGGTAAATAGGGCCTTCTTATCAAATATCGGCCTCATAGTGTTAATATACATCTGATCATATTCCGCTTTATGCAATCCTTTTCTGTCCATCCAATATTCTCCCTGTCATTTTTGCCATTGTAGAAAGCTTTGCAGAATGAGTAATGCTTTACTGGCTAATACTTTTCTTTATGGGATATTGTAACCTATATATTCTTGATATTCAAGTAGTTCCGGTTTGGGAACTAATATTTTGTAACAGACAGTAAAAAAGACAGCCGATCGACCTGCTGTCTTTTTTAGAGAAGGTATTTCTTTCTTATGGGGTATAGCAAAAAACTATATAATGTATTGGGGGGTTACAAGTAGTATAATAGCATAAGTGGCCGTTAGCGTAAATACCAAGGATTCACAAATTTCACAAAAACCCGTTTGTTTTTTTGGTAGTTTTTCACAAACGCCCAATCTATCTATGACTTGAAGAAGCTTTCGGGGTCATTTTCTCCTTTGTCCATCAAAGCTTCGAATTTCTCCCGGGTTATCTTTTCCTTCTTTAGCAGTAATTCGGCGCATTGATGAAGAACATCTTCATGTTCCGTTATAATCGCTTTCGCCCTAGCATAACAGCCGTTTATAATTTCCTTTACTTCCTTATCAATTTCTCCTGCCACCAATTCACTATGGCTCTTAGCATGAGCTAAGTCGCGGCCGATAAACACCTCATCGTCATCGTCATCATAGTTAATCACGCCTATATTATCCGACATCCCATACCTGGTCACCATCTTTCTGGCTACCTTCGTCGCTTTCTTGATGTCGCTGGATGCGCCGGTTGTAATATCATCAAATATAATCTCTTCCGCAATACGCCCGCCCAAAGAAACCATGATGTCCTGAAGCATCCTGCCTTTTGTCATAAACATTTCATCTTTTTCCGGAAGAGGCATCGTATAGCCCGCCGCCCCCAGCCCGGTAGGTATAATGGAAACCGTGTATACCGGCCCCACATCGGGAAGTACATGGAACAAAATAGCATGCCCTGCTTCATGGTATGCCGTAATCCTTTTCTCTTTTTCAGAGATTACCCGGCTCTTCTTTTCCGTACCGATCCCTACTTTAATAAATGATTTTTTAATATCCTCCTGTACAACGAAAGACCGGTTTTCCATAGCCGCATGAATCGCTGCCTCATTCATCAGGTTCTCTAAATCTGCCCCCGTAAATCCTGCAGTAGTCTGGGCTATATGCTCCAAATTCACATCCTCCGCCAAAGGTTTGTTCCGGGAATGTACTGCCAAAATCTCTTTTCTTCCCTTTACATCCGGCGGACTAACCGTTATCTTCCTGTCGAACCGGCCCGGGCGCAATATGGCCGGATCCAGAATATCCACCCGGTTTGTGGCCGCCAGCACGATAATCCCTTCATTTACGCCGAAACCGTCCATTTCCACCAGCAGCTGGTTCAGCGTCTGCTCCCTTTCATCATGGCCGCCTCCCATACCGGTGCCTCGGCGTCTTGCTACTGCATCAATTTCATCAATGAAGACAATACATGGGGAATGTTTCTTGGCGTCAGCAAATAAATCCCTCACCCTGGAGGCACCTACACCCACAAACATTTCCACGAAGTCAGAGCCGGAAATGCTGAAAAACGGTACATTCGCCTCCCCTGCAATGGCTTTGGCCAGCAATGTTTTACCAGTACCAGGGGCGCCTTCCAGCAATACCCCTTTCGGTATCCTCGCCCCTACCTTTGTAAACCTGCCCGGCTCTTTCAAAAAATTTATAATTTCGTCCAGTTCTTCCTTTTCTTCCTGAAGCCCCGCTACATCCTTCAAAGTCACTTTGCTGTCCAGGGAAAGTTTCGCCCGGCTCTTGCCGAAGTTCATCATTTTCCCGCCATTGCCCCCGCCGGAGTTCTGGGCATTCATCATCACAAAGAAAAATACGCCCACTACCAGCACAAGCATAATCGGGAAAATGCTGGTCATAAACCAGTTTTCCCTGGGAATATCCCGGATTTCCGGGTCCAGGCCGGCAGCGGTGAGTTCCCTTTCCACCTCTTTGACATCCGTCACATAAAGGATTTTTTCTTCCCCGGTGGACAATGCCACACGCACAATACCGGTAGGAGTTTCCTTATTCGGCTGGATGACAGCTTCCAGCACCTGCCCCGTCTCAAGGGCCTTTTTCAATTCCCCTCTCGTATAGTCCGCCTCCTGCCCGTTCAATCCACGGAACATCAGCGCCGCCAGGAAAAGCAGCACCAAAACCACTAAAAAATACGCATTAAAATTCTTTTTATTATTGTTCAATTCTTACCTCCTGTCCGCCTGCCATCCCATATGCCCCGCATAACAGCCCGAATACCTTGCGGACATTTTTTCCATTCATTCTATTTTCATCCAGCACAGTCCAAACAAAATGCCGAAACCACATCCGGCTCCCTGCCCGCCGTCAATCCAGCTCCACTACACCGATGTACGGCAAATTCCTGTATTTCTGGTCATAATCCAGTCCATACCCTACCACAAACTCATCCGGTATCTGAAAACCTGTATAATCCACATTCACATCCACCACTCTTCTGTCCGGCTTATCCAGCAAAGTGCAAAGCCGCAAACTCTTAGGCCCTCTGTCCTTAAGCATTTCCATCAGATAGCTTAATGTCCTGCCCGAATCCACGATATCCTCCACCACCAGCACATCCTTGTCTTTCAAAGGCTCATCCAAATCCTTTACAATCCTCACTACTCCGCTGGATTTCGTCTCGCTGCCATAGCTGGACACAGACATAAAGTCCAGGGAAACCGGCACTGTAATCCGCTTTGCCAATTCGCACATAAAAAAGCTCCCGCCTTTTAATACACACACCAGATGCACCTGCCTGCCTTCATAATCCTTGCTAATCTGTTCCCCGATTTCCTGAATCCTTCTGTCCACTTCCTCCTCGGAAAGCATAACTCTTACTCTTTCTGACATTTAAAGCTTCCTCCTAACTGTACCTTCAAAATATATTTCGTCTGTTCTGTAATTTTATAATATTCGCTGATTCGGCGGCCCGGCACCCAGACAATATGGCTGCCCTCTGCTAAAACATACAGGCTTTCCCTTTCATTTTTAGGAATCTTCTCCTCTATCATGAATTTTTTCAGTTTTTTTCTGCATAAATCCTTTATAGTCAGATAATCGCCTGGTTTCCTCGTCCGAAACACTAACGCCTTAGTTATTCTATCATAATCCAACCATTCCGTATATGTCTTTTCGGAAATTATTTGGGGTTTCCTCCAAAAAATGGGCAATTCCCCCTTCTCCAGCACAGAAAAATCCACCATGCCCAGGCCCGGAACCTCTATCCGGCAGACCCCGCTCCCCAAAAAAACCGGTATCTCGGCCAAGCCTTCCTCTTTCCCGGCCTCCTCCATCCCTTCCCGGAACAGCACCAACTGCCCATACTCCTTCCGTGCCTTCCACCGATAAGGCAGACAGAGTTCTTTATTCCCCTCCTTTTGTAAAAGCTGCTCCAATTCCCTTATATGCACCGAAGCAATATCTTTCCTCCCCACTGTAAGCATTTCCATACACTGCATCAAAACCCGCTTCCGGATCAGCGGCTCTTCCCCCATCAGCGCCCGGGCATCCAATATCACCCTTTCCTTTTCCGCCTTTAGCACACAGCCCTCATATGCCTTCCGTGC
>BLLT01000069.1 GCA_011958945.1 Lachnospiraceae bacterium
AAAATTGAAAATTTTCAATCCCAAGTTTGTGTCTGCGCGGCATCCACAAACTTGACATGCGCAAAGCCCCGGAAATGCCGGGGCACACAGGCCGCGCAGAAAAGAGGTAAAAGATGAATAATGCAGAACTTGCCAGAACCCTTGTGGATTTGCTGGGCGGAAAAGAGAATGTTGTAAAAGCGGCTAACTGTATGACAAGGCTGAGAGTTACCTGCCGGGATAAAGGCCAGGTACAAGAAAATGAGATTAAAAAAACAGAAGGCGTTCTTGGGCTTGTAACCGAAGGGAATAATTTTCAAATCGTGCTGGGTCCGGGAAAGGTGAAGAAGGTTACAGATATATGCATAGAAGAGTTGGGGCTTCCGAAAAATGTGGATGACAGTAGCTGGGAGGCCAATAAAGAACAGATTAAGAGCAGGCAGAAGCAGAGCAAAGTGCGGGATTTTATGAAGCTGATATCGGAGATATTTGTTCCCATGATTCCTGCGATTATCGCCGCCGGGCTGTTTAACGGGTTTGGAAGCCTTTTAAGCCAGCTCCTTGCGGACGGCATGGTTTCAGGCAATTTCTTTGTGATGCTGCAATTGATTCTGTCATTGCTTGGAAGCGCTTTTCTTGGTTATTTTGCAATCTATACAGGTATCCGGGCGGCTGAAGTGTTCGGGGCAACGCCGGCTTTCGGGGGTATTCTGGGCGGAATCAGCATTGGGGCAAACATAGTGGAAATCTCTAAAATGCTGGGGCTTTATAATGAAGAGGTTCCTCTGGAGTCCGTATTGACTACGGGGAAAGGCGGTATTATCGGAGTTATTTTCGGAGTATGGATTCTGTCCATAATTGAGAAAAATATTCGGAAGAGAGTGCCTGATGTTCTGGATTTGATAGTTACGCCTTTTATATCCCTGCTGCTCTCGGGTGTGGTATTTATTTTCCTGATTATGCCGGCAGCCGGGTTTGTGAGCGATGGGCTGGTCGCTGCTTTGACGGTGATTATCAATTCCGTTAATCCGGTCATTCGGGTTATCAGCGGATTCCTGCTTGCGGCATTGTTCCTGCCGATGGTGCTCTTAGGGCTGCATCATGGGTTGATTCCCATCTATGCCGTACAGCTGGAACAAATGGGCGGCGTGTCCTTATTCCCGGTGCTGGCCATGGGCGGTGCCGGACAGGTGGGAGCGGCCATCGCCATTTATTTGATGGCAAAAAAGGTTGGAAATAAGAGGATGAAGGGAATTATCACAGGTGCGCTGCCCGCCGGTTTCCTAGGGGTAGGCGAGCCATTGATTTATGGGGTAACGCTGCCTATGGGTAAGCCTTTTATTACAGCCGGAATCGGAGCAGGCTTTGGGGGAGCTTATGTAATGCTCACCCAGGTTATGGCAAATGCATGGGGACCCAGCGGCCTTGTGGCAATTCCTTTGATGCAGGGAACATCGGGAATGCTGAATTATCTGATTGGATTGGTAATTGCTTATGCAGGCGGTTTTGTTGTCACGAAAATTTTTATTAAGGATAAGGATGTGGCGGAAAAATCTGTATGATTGTGACAGGCGGCGAAGATTTGGAACTGGAAATGTTTACGGGAAAGAGGTTGAAAAGGGCATTACAGTAACGGTTCGGAGTAGGCGTTAGGCAAGGATTGCCAGATTTGTCTGCAGAAATGAGCAATTCCGTTTGGGAAATAAAAATAGAAAATATTTACGGGGCAAAGCTGAAAAGTTCTGCCCTGTTTTTATGTGCAGGCCCGCATATGGGTGTTTGTTGCTAAGTCAGTATATTTATTACAATAATATTGTAATAATATGCTTCGCCAGAACAATAAAACTGTAAATATGCACATAAAAATATAAAAATATAAAATAAATATTGACACAATGCACAAAATATATTATATTAAAGACACATCAAAATTGAAATAAAGTGAGGGATAACATGACGAAGTATTATAAAGAAAATTATCCGAGGCCTCAGTTCGTCAGAGATTCTTACCTTGATTTGAACGGCGAATGGAATTTTCGCTTTGATGATGGGGATGAGGGACTTTCGGCAGGATGGAAAAATGGTTTTGAAAGCCGGAAAATTTTGGTGCCCTTTTCTTACGAAAGCCGGAAGAGTGGTATTGGAAGTTCCAAAATCCATGAAATTGTGTGGTATAGCAGAGAAGTCAGCTTTACTTCTTTAGGCCAGGGCGGCGGAAGGGTCATTTTGAACTTTGAAGGAGCCGATTATGAAACCCAGCTATGGGTAAATGGTATCTTTATAGGAAGCCATAGGGGCGGCTATGCCAGGTTTTCCTTCGATATTACAGATGCGCTGGCCGATGATGCAGGTACTGTTGTTATCCGGATTAGCGACAGCCTGTCAACAGCCCAACCGAGAGGCAAGCAGCGCTGGCTGAAGGAGAACTATGACTGCTGGTACGAGCAGACCACAGGAATCTGGAAGAGCCTTTGGGCGGAAAGAGTAGGGGAAAGCCGCCTGGAACATCTGCATATTATACCCAGATACGATGATAATGCGGTTGATTTTGAGTATGTCATTGAAGGGAGGAAAAAGGAAAAGAAAATAGAAGTTGAAACGGTGATTACTTTTAAAGAGGATGTGATATGCAGCCTGCGGGAAATGGCGGTGAGGGATTGCTATTCCAGGCGTTTTTCCCTGGAAAGCGACAACGTCAAATGGAAAGTAAAGTACTGGTGTCCAAAATCGCCTCATTTATATGATGTATGTGTAAGGATATATGAAAATGGAATGCTTACGGATGAGGTGGGAAGCTATTTTGGCTTAAGAAAAGTTTCAACGGACAGCAGCCGGGTAAAACTGAATAATATGGATTGCTATTTAAGGATGGTTTTGGACCAGGGCTACTGGGAAGAATCCGGACTGACACCTCCCGATGAAGAAGCGATGAAAAAGGATATTGATAAAATCCTTGCATACGGCTACAACGGCGTGCGGAAGCATCAAAAGACCGAAGATGAACGTTTTTATTATTGGGCGGATGTGAAAGGCTTGCTTGTATGGTGTGAAGCCCCCTCGTTTTACGAATTAAGTGAGATTTCTATGGAAAGGGCGCAAAAGGAGTGGATAGAAATCGTCAGACAGCATTACAACCACCCTTCCATTATCACATGGGTTGCTTTTAATGAATCATGGGGTATCCCAAGAATCATTGAGGATAAAAAGGCGCAAAATTTTACACAGGCAGTTTATTATATGACAAAGGCCCTGGATGATACCAGGCCGGTAATCAGCAACGACGGATGGGAGCACACGAAATCGGATATCATCACATTGCATGACTACGCCTCAGATGGGAATATCTTAAGAAGAAATTGGAGCAGCCCTGAGGAAAATATGGGAAATAAACGTGCCTTTAACGGGGAACGGTATGCGTTTGCAAAAGGTTTTTGCTACGAAGGCCAGCCCATTATCATCAGCGAATTCGGCGGGATTGCATATGGCAATACCGAAGGCGGCTGGGGCTATGGGAATGTAGAAAAGGATGAAGATGCGGTATTAGAGCGGATGGATGGACTGTTAAAAACAATATACAGTTTGGACGGTATCTGCGGTTTCTGCTACACCCAACTCACCGATGTCAGCCAGGAACAAAACGGCCACATGTACATGGACCGAAAAGATAAAATTGCCCCAGATAAAATATTTAAAATTATAAAACAATAAACCGGAAAACAGCAAGTGCTCAGGAAGTACCCAAGAGATAGTATCTCTGAGAATTTCATGACTGCAAAGCAGACAGGAAATTACTCTGTCAATCAAGGCTTTATCGGTTACTGGATGGGCACTTGCGGAACTGAAATAGGAGGACTAAAAGAATGAAAAAGCGATTATTAGCGTGGTTACTTACAGGCGTTATGGCAGTATCGGTTTTGGCCGGCTGCGGAAACTCCGGCAATGAAGGGGCGGCTTCCGAAGTAACAGAAGAGTCTTCGGAAGCGGCATCGGCGGAAGAAGAAAGCGGAGAGGCAACAGCTGAGCCGGAAGCGGCACCAACAACTGATGGGGAAAAGACGGTGATTACTTTCTGGAACGGCTTTACCGGTTCCGATAAGGAAACCTTGGAAGCGCTGGTACAGGAATATAATGAAACAAATGATAAGAATATCCAAGTGGAAATGAATATTATGCCCTGGGACAGCTTATACCAGAAACTGGCTACGGTTTTGCCGGTAGGGGAAGGGCCGGACATCCTTGCGATGGCAACGGAAAGAATCGGAACTTATGCGGAGCCAGGAGCTTTTGTACCGGTAGATGATATTTATTCTCAGGGAATCGTGGATGAATCAGCGGTGCCAGAAACCTTGAAGGAAAACTTAAAGTACAATGGGCAGTATTATGGGGTTCCTATGAACTTTGCCACCTTACTGCTGTATTATAATAAAACAATCTTTGAAGAAGCCGGCTTGGACCCGGAAAAAGCGCCCGAAACATGGGATGAACTGGAACAATATGCCCAGCAAATCGTAGATAAGACTGGAAAATATGGATTTGACATGGCTGTAAAGGATACTACCCCTATGTGGTGCATTATGCTCTGGGGGAATGGGGGCGATATCATCAAAGACGGAAAAGCAGTATTTAACAGCCCGGAAAATGTAGAAACAATTACCAGATGGGCGGAAAACATCAGGGATAATAAATTCGGCCCGGAAGTGCTTACCGGCGGCGAAATCGATAAACTGTTTGAAAGCCAGAAGCTGGCTATGTATTTCTGCGGACCTTGGGCAACCAACGGGTTTACCAATGCAGGAATCGACTACGGTGTAGCGCAGGCCCCCATGGGCCCGAAGGAGCAGGTAACACAGGCCAATGCGGTTGGCATGTATATGACTTCTTCCAGCAAGAATAAGGAAGCGGTTTATGATTTCTTTGGATGGTGGAATTCCAAGGATACGCAGGTGAAATGGAGTCTTGGCACAGGATTCCCTCCCGCAAGGACAGATATCGCGGATGATGAAAGGATGAAAGAAAATCCGTATATTGCAGAATTCTCCAAACCGGCCAACGCCAGCAAAATGTACTTACAGCAGCTGACCAATTTTGCGGAAGTGGATACCCAGGCGATTGTACCTGCCTTTGAAAAAATCCTGCTGGAAAATGCGGATGTTCAGGATGCGCTGGATGAGGCAAATGCAGTGATTGAAAGCCTGATACAGTAAAGTGGAAAAGTCAAATAAGGAAGCAAAGCCGAAAAACAAAAAAGAGCAGTAAAAACGGCACAAAAGAGGTAAGAGAAGCCGGCAAAATAAAGTTTTAATCTTCCATCGCTTCATGCAGCAAGAGTAAAATGGCTTGCTGCGTGGAGCGATGGCGACAAAAAGAAATTATAATAATAGCAGAATCGAAAGCACATACGGAAAGCGGACGGGAGAAAGGAAAAATATGAAAGCAAAATCTGCAATGGAAAAAAAGAGAGAACGGGCAGGGCTGTTATTTGTCATGCCGTCTATGATAATTTTCACGATATTTGTGTTCATTCCACTGGCAATAGCGTTTGTGTTCAGTTTTTTGAAGTTCGATATGATGTTCAACCATATTGAGTTCCAGAAATTTGGCAATTACATGAAACTGGTGCAGGACGGAAGGTTCTGGAATGCGTTGCTCAATACCATAGTCTATACCGTATTTTCTGTTCCGCTGCTAATCGGGCTTGCCCTTGTGGTTGCGGTGATGATAAAGAAGAAGGGCTGGTTTTCCGGGTTCTGTAAATCGGTTTATTTCATACCGGCCATTTGCTCCATGACAATAGTGTCCATTCTGTGGAGTTTTCTGGTAAATCCCGATATTGGTATGTTCAGCTATTGGTTCAGCCTTCTGGGGTTTGAGCCAATCAATGTGCTAAACAGCCCCAAATGGGCGATGCCTACTGTTATTTTAGTAGGTGTCTGGAAAAACTTTGGATTTAATATGGTCATTCTTTTAGCCGGCTTAAATGGCATCGATGAATCCTACTATGAAGCGGCGGATATGGATGGCGCAAAAGGCTGGCAGAAGTTTTGCAGCATTACAGTCCCCATGCTCATGCCGACACTAAGCTTTACCATTGTAAATGCTATTATTGGTTCTTTCCAAGTATTCGACCAGGTTTACATTATGACGAAGGGCGGGCCGTTGTTTAAAACCCAGACATTGGTACAGTTAATTTACAGCACTGCTTTTGATTCCTTCAATATGGGATACGCCTCTACCATTGCGGTGGCGCTGTTTGCGATTACATTTATTGCCTCCACCTTTACGTTTAAGAGAATGACAAAAGGGGAAGAGGACTTGGGATAACAAACATAATTGGCTTGCGGTTTGCAAAAATATGTTACGCATAAAGTCTTGGAATCAAGGAAGGAGCATGATTATAAAATGAAGGCAGAGTATAGCGGCAAAAATATCTGGAAAGCGGTCAGGGCAATCATACTTGGATTTCTGGCATTTATCGTCCTTTACCCGTTTATATGGATGCTGGTTACATCATTCAAGGCGGAAGCGGATATTGTTTCTTATCCTCCCCGGCTTTTCTCCGGCAGTTTTGGATTTGAGTCATATATAGGTATATGGGATAGGATTCCGTTTTTGAAATACTATAAAAATACGATTATTTTTTCCACATCGGTGACCCTTGTTTCTCTTCTATTTGATACAATGGCCGGATATGCATTTGCCAGGATGAAGTTTCCCGGGAAAAATATTATGTTTTTGCTGGTGATGGGAACGATGATGATTCCCTTCCAGGTCATTATGGTGCCGCTATTTGTGGAGGTTTATAAAATCGGGTTAATCAATACTTATGTGGGAATGCTGCTTCCCAGGGCGACGAATGCGTTTGGTATTTTCATGATGCGCTCTTTCTTTGTCTCCCTGCCGAAAGGGCTGGAGGAAGCGGGCAGGATAGACGGGGCGGGCGAGTTCCGTATTTTCGGAAGAATCATGGTTCCCTTGTGCAAACCAGCCATTGTTTCGTTGTTCATCTTTCATTTTATGTATCAGTGGAATGATTTGCTCTATCCGTTGCTTTTGACTACGGATGAAAGCAGGAAAACCCTCCCCGCAGGCCTGGCCACTTTCATGGGAACCCATGTGGTGGAATATGGGGTGATTATGGCAGGGGCATGCTTGTCGCTGCTTCCCATACTCATCGCTTACCTGATTGCCCAAAAACAATTTGTACAGGGAATTGCCATGACGGGTATGAAGGGGTAGGAATATAGGAATCAATGCCATTTGGTTAATGGTGGCGGACGCCGTGTGGAAAATAAAATGCTCCGTCGCCACGCTCTCGCTCCGCAAAAAGCGTAGCGGGCACTAGATTCGTGAACTACCTCACCAAGTGCCGACACTTTTTAAGGGGCTTCTTAAGCATTTTATTTTTCTCGCGGCCGGGATAAGGTGCTAACTCAAGGGCATTGATATAGGAACTGGAACAAATAAAATAACATGCGGAACTGGAATGGGAAAAAATATGAAAGCAAATTTAAAGATAAATTATGAAAAGGGAACAGGTAAGGGGGCGAACCCGCTGATTTTTGGGCATTTTATTGAGTTTATGAGAGATTGTATTGATGGCGGTATGTGGGCGCAGCTTCTGGACAACAGGGGATTTGACCGGAAAAAGGAAATGCCGGAAGGGGTTGTGGACGGGAATCCCAATGTGGCGGCAGGATGGTATCGTACAGGGGGAAAGAATGCCTTTGATATCGCTCTGGATGGGGATAATTCTCTGGCTAAGGACGGATTTTCACAGAAAATCATGTGTTACAATGACTATGACGGTTATGTGGGGATTGCGCAGAATAGGATTTACTTAGAAAAAGGAACATACCAAGGCTACTTTTGGGCGAAAGCCGAGGGCAAAGAAGAACTGGAAAGCATCGCCATGCCGAAAAGGAATGCTGGGAGTGAATGCAACGTGGAAGTGGAACTTTGCCTGTATGACGAAGACGGCGGTTTTTGTCATAGCCATAGGTTTCAGGTGAATTCTCAATGGGAAAAATTTGCGTTCCTATTTCCCGTAGATACAAAAACCAGGTGCGGAGTTTATGAAATCCGCCTGCTGGGGGAAGGAACGGTGTGGCTGGACGGCACTTCCCTTATGCCGGAGGATACCCAAAATGGCATTTGGAAAGAAGTATACAGGCACATAAAGGCATTGAACCCGCCGGTAATCCGCTTTCCGGGCGGATGCTTTGCCGACTGCTATTGCTGGATGGACGGGATTGGAGAAAGGGATTTACGCCCTTACCGCTTTAACCGCCACTGGGGCGGCTTTGAGGATAACAGCTTCGGAACCGACGAATATATGGAATTGTGCGAGAGCATAGGATGCGAACCGATGATTTGCGTGAACTTCGGCAGCGGCACGCCGGAGGAAGCGGCGGCCTGGGTGGAATACTGCAATGGCGGAGAGGACACCTTTTATGGCAGCATGCGGGCTAAAAACGGGCATCCCAAGCCTTATAACATAAAATATTGGGATATAGGGAATGAAACCTTCGGCGATTGGGAGATAGGGCATTGCAGTGCGGAAGAATATGCCCATAAATACCTTAAATTTTATGAAGCCATGAAGGAAAAGGATGAGAATATCGTCTTTATGGTATGCGGCGGTGACGGCGATGACCGTTCCCAGAAGTGGAATCAGATGGTAGCGGAGTGGGCGGGAACGAAAATGGACGCCCTTTGCCTTCATATGTATGTGCTAAAAGCCATGGAGAAAAAGCATTATGATAATAAGGACATTTATTATGCGGTAACGGGGGCGGTGAAGAAATACGAAGAGATTCTTGCCAATTCATATAAAACGGTAAGAAAAGTAAACGCCAAGGCCAAAGTGGCTGTTACCGAATATAATATGGGAACGCTCATCGATTCCTATAGGGAGCAGACATTGGAGGCAGCCATCTTTAATGCAGGGATGCTGAACATGTTTTTGCGCAATACGGAAAAGCTGACCATGTGCAATATTTCCGATTTGGTGAACGGCTGGCCTGGCGGATGCATCGTGAGTAAAAATGGGCATGCGTATGGAACGGCCAGCTATTATGTGATGAAAATGTACTCGGAGGCAGAGATCGAGGAAGTGCTGGAAGGGGAAATGGAGTGCAGAACATACGATACAAAGGAGCAGATTGGAAATATTGAGCCTTTGAAGGATATTCCTTATGTGGATGCGGTGGCGTGCAGGAACAGGGAAGGAAAAATTGTGATATTTGCGGTAAATCGTTCCCTGACAGAAGAAGTTTGCCTTCGAATTGGGCTGGAAGGGAA
This sequence comes from Lachnospiraceae bacterium, assembly GCA_011958945.1. GTDB lineage: Bacteria > Bacillota > Clostridia > Lachnospirales > Lachnospiraceae > Kineothrix. The sequence goes on from BLLT01000069.1 coordinate 9,280, forward strand.
AGAAGCCCAGGTTACGGAGCTGAATGGGGAAAAAGTTTCGGACAGCAATAGCGAAGGGGAGATGCTCATAGTGCCCAAAGGCCGGAAAATAGTGGTTGATAATGGGGAGATAAGGCTTCGGGCGCATTCGGTGAATCGGATTTTAATACTTCTATCAAGATAATCCTTGACAAACCCATAAATTCCATGTACGATAAGTACAACGTTGTACTAGCGGAAAACTGTTAATGAGACCAGTGCAAAGCATAAGGTTGGCCGATGTGAATCGCGCTGGGATGAAAATCAAAAGGAGAATGGTTGCAAGGATGAAAAAAATAGCAATTGGCGGAGGCCAGGGCTTTTGGGGTGACAGTCCGGATGCGGCAATACATATGATTCGCAATGCGGATATCCAGTACATGGGCTGTGATTATCTGGCGGAATTGACGCTTTCCATTATGGCGAAGCAGCAGATTAAGGATCCGGCGAAGGGGTTTGCGCCGGATTTCATAACACGTATTTTGAAGGAGGCAGGCAAGGAAGCCTGGGAAAAGAAAATCCGTATTTGTACCAATGCGGGGGGCATGAATATTTCGGGCTGTGTGGATTCCATTCACCAATGGGCTTCCGGCCAGGACATGAAAGGGTATAAAATCGGCTATGTGACCGGGGATAATATCAAGGATAAGATTCCCCGGTTAATCAAGGATGGGTGGACTTTCCCCAATTTTGACTATGACGGGGATTTCCATGAGATTTTGGATAAGATTTATAATGTAAATGCTTATATCGGGCATGAAGGGATTGAAGGCTGCCTGGCACAGGGCGCTGATGTGGTAGTGACAGGGCGTGCGGCTGACAGCGCACTCTTTCTTGCGCCATTGAAATATGAATTCGGATGGGCGGATGACGACTGGGATAACCTGGCAAGGGGTATCATGGCAGGGCATCTCCTGGAATGCGGCGGCCAGGGCGCGGGCGGAAACTATATGTATGACTGGAGGAACGTGCCGCGGATGGATGAACTGGGATTCCCCATTGCGGAACTGACAGAGGATACCATGGACATTACGAAAGCCCCGGACTGCGGCGGTATCATTTGCGAGCAGAGCTGCAAGGAGCAGTTCCTGTATGAAGTACATGACCCGGCCAACTACTGGACGCCGGATGTAAATGTGGATGTGAGCAAGGCCACCATTACCCAGATTGGGGATAACAGGGTGAGAATCGGCGGCATTAAGGGAAAGAAACGCCCGGATACCCTGAAGCTTTGCGTAGGCTACCATAAAGGATGGAAGACTGTGAGCATGCTTAGCTTCGCATGGCCGGACGCTTATGAAAAGGCGCAATATTGTGCGGAAGTGATTATGAAGAAAATGCAGCGCCGCGGGATGAAAGCGGATGATATCCATATCAGCTATATCGGCCTGAACAGCCTGCATCTGGGTGTTGCGGATATGAGCGAAGAAGCCCTTAAGAACTTGAATGAGTGTGTGATGCGCATCGCTATTTTCAGCGAGGATAAGAACGAGTGTGCAAAAATCATTCCGGAAATCAGCCCTCTCCAGCTGAACGGACCTCCAGGAGCATCTTTCTTTGGCGGAAGGGCACATGTGCAGGAAGTGATGGCCCTTTGGCCCACTACCGTACCGAGGGATGCTTTGGAAATCGAAAGCCATATTTTGGAGGTGAAATAAATGCCGGAAATTTATTTGAACGATATAGCCCATGGGCGCAGCGGGGATAAAGGCGATACCAGCAATGTATGTGTATATGCGAGAAAGCCGGAATATTATAAGATTATTGAGCGTGAAGTAACGCCGGAAAAGCTGAAAGGATTTTTTGGCGATATGGTTAAGGGCGAGATTACCAGATATGATGTGCCAAGCCTTGGAGGCTTCAACTTTGTTATGAAGCATGCTCTGGGCGGCGGGGCTACCATGAGCCTGCGTTTGGACAGTTTGGGGAAATCCATGGGCAGTGCCGTTATGCGTATGAAAATCCACGTAGAAGACGGCGAGGTATAAATTATTTTAAAGCTGTATGCCATTTGACAAGATGAGAATTGGCCGGGAAACCGTGAAAATATACACGGATTGCCCCGGCCAATTAGTGGTTTAGGGGTGAAGGGAAGAAAATGGAAAGCCTGAAAATAGAAGAATTGGCGCAGGAAATATTGCTGCTGGCTCAAAGGCGTCTGATGGTAGACTTAAGATTTTTATGCAAAGCCTCCCGGCAATTTAAGCTAAACGGTATGAAGGAAGAAGAACTGGACGGGCTGATGGCCACAGATGGAAAGAAGCTTTGCTACGTACCGGAAAGGATAGTGCAGGCCTTCAAAGAGGATCAGCATCGGCCGGTGCGCGTTTTGCTGCATTTAACGCTGCACTGCATGCTGGGGCATCCGTTCCGGGGGCAGGATAAAGTCAGCGATATATGGAATTTGGCAAGCGATGTGGCGGTGGAAAAAATTATTCGTCAGCTGGATCTCTATTCCTGCAGCCTGCAAGGGGATGAGGGGCAGCAGGAGTGGCTGCCAGTATTGGAAGAATATTGCCCCCATATGACGGCGGAAGAATTGTACCGGTACTTTCTGGATCGGGGATTGGAAGAGGGCCGGCAAGGAAAACTTGCCCAATTATTTGAAAAGGATTCTCACTTCTTATGGAACCTTGGGGAAAACAGGAGGGATGTGAGAAGGAATAGGGGAAAAGATGAAAAGAACCGGCAGGATGGAGGCGATAAGAAGACCGGGGAAGAGGATGCAAAGGAAGCCGAAGAGGAAGTGACGGTATCGGATGAGATGCTGCGGCAAAGCGGGGAAGATGAAACGGAGGAAAAGTTAAAGCGGCGTAAAAGGCGGATGGTGCAAAAGGAATGGAAAGAAATCGCAAAGCAGGCGGAGACGGATTTAAAAACGTTCAGCAAACGGTATGGGCAGCAGGCAGGTGCATTGATGGATGGGCTTGCGTCTATTACCTTTGAGGAATGCGATTACAGCGAATTCCTTAGAAGATTTGGAGGACAGCATGAGGTAATGCAGCTTTCCGAAGATGAATTCGACATGATTTATTATACATATGGGTTAAAAAAATATGGCAATATCCCATTGATAGAGCCGCTGGAATTCAGGGATGATAAGCGGATTAGGGAATTTGTCATCGCCATCGATACATCGGGGAGTGTTCAAGGGGATATTGTACAGAATTTTTTGCAAAAAACATGCGATGTCCTGAGGCAAACGGGTTCCTTTACGGAACGGGTAAAAATTTATCTGATACAATGCGATGCGCAGATACAGCATATTGAGGAGATAGAAAGCCTGGACAGTCTGGAAGATGTGATTGCCGGGCTGCGGTTATACGGGTTTGGCGGAACGGATTTCGGCCCGGTGTTCCAGTATGTGGATGGATTAATAGAGAGCGGGGAACTGACAGATTTAAACGGGTTAATTTACTTTACGGACGGTGCCGGGATGTACCCGGAGAAAAAGCCGGAATATAAAACTGCTTTTGTTTTCAACAGAGATGATTATATCAGTCCTCATGTGCCCTATTGGGCGATCAGGGCAGTGCTTACTACGGACAACATAAAGGTGTTGAATGGGTAATTGCAAAACTCTAAGCTGTAAGAATATTCGGCAAGTTTATCGACATTGCAATTCTTCTGAATGGGCAGAAATGGGAAAGGGTAGGGTTGCGTTATGGATATTGGGAGCGCGAAGGAACAGATTAAAAATACGATACAGATTTATTTGATGAAAAATCCGCTGGGAAAATACCGCTTGCCGGTGATACATCAAAGGCCGGTTTTCCTGTTGGGGGCGCCGGGTCTTGGAAAAACGGCGATAATGCAGCAGATTGCGGACGAACTGGATATTGGCCTGGTGAGTTATTCTATGACCCATCACACGCGGCAGAGCGCCTTGGGGCTGCCGGTTATTGTAGAAAAGGAATTTGACGGGCAGGCATATACGGTGAGCGAATATACTATGAGCGAAATCATAGCTTCCATTTATGAGTGCATGAGGAAAACGGGAAAGAGGGAAGGGATTTTATTTCTGGATGAAATCAATTGTGTCAGCGAGACTCTGTCGCCTTCCATGCTTTTATTTTTGCAGTATAAAATTTTTGGGGGGCATCAGATACCGGAAGGATGGGTGGTAGTGACTGCCGGCAATCCGGCCAGATTTAATAAAAGCGTCCGGGAATTCGATGCAGCTACAAGGGATAGGCTGAAAGTGATGGAAGTGGAGCCGGATTACGAAGCATGGAAGAAATATGCGGTGCGGCAGGGAATTGGGAGAAGTGTGATCAGCTATTTGGATATCAGGCAGGAGGATTTCTATAGGGTGGAAACTACAGTGGACGGGCTGATGGTAGTGACGCCCAGAGCCTGGGAGGATTTGTCCGAAATGGTTCAATATTATGAGGAACTGGAGATTCCGGTGGGCTATGAACTGATTTCCCAATATTTGCAGAATAAACAGACAGCGCGGGATTTTGCGGTTTATTACGAATTGTATCAAAAATACCGTCAGGTTTATCATATCGAAGAATTGCTGCAGGGGCTTTGGAAGGAAGATATGGTGCAGAGGGCGGGCGAGGCGAAAATGGATGAGCGGATGAGCCTGGTCAGCCTTTTGCTGGAGGGCGTTTTCCTGCCTATGAAAAAATGCATGAGGAGATATGATGCGCTGGCGGCAGCGGCGAAGGCGCTGCGGGCATATAAAGAGGGGATGGGAGAAGAAACCGGCAGCCAAGCGGGGGCAGGGAAAAAAGGGGAATCAGGGAAGGGTGAGGAATATGGGCGTAAAACCCAACCAGGGAAGGGTGAGGAACATGGGCATGAAACCCAACTAGGACAGAGTGAGGAACATGGATATGGGGTCAAATCAGGACAGGATGGGGAGGCTCTAAGGGCACTTCATGAAATGGAGAAGGAATGGCAGAATTTAAGTCAAAACGCAAAGAAAAAAGATGTGGAGACCTATGGGGAATTAATTCAGGTAGCGGGGCTATGGCATGAAAAGCTGGAGGATGGGAACCCTTATGAAGCCATTAGGAAATGCTATCAGGCATCGGTGGCCGAACTGAAGGAGGACGTAAAGGAAACACAGGAAAAAATAGGGAATATGCTGAAATTCCTGGAGGAAGCCTTTGGAAAGGGAACGGAACTGGGAATGGCGGTCAACGATTTGACGGTGACTCCCGAAGCTGCCGCTTTTATCGGCCAGTTCTTAAGTAAAGAATATTTTGCAGCCAGCCGGGAACTGCTCCCTCACCGTCAGGAAGAGCAGCTGCTTAAGAGGATTCACATTAAGAAATGAAGTTTCCCTAAGGCTGCTAAATACGCAGCCTAAGTGAAACTAAAACATTTCTCGGAATCATGGAGGTTACAGGAAGTGGGGGAAAGGATATTCAGATATCAAATTACAATGGAAGGGAAATTGGGGAATCTCTATGCAGGGGAAGAAGCAATGCCCATCACAGCGGATTTTTGTGAAAATGAAGAGGGCGGGATGACGCTTTTGCGTTGGCCCAGGCTGGCAGGGGCGGCTGTTTTGCCAAAAGAAATCCAGGGGAAGAAGCTGACGGCGATTGCCGCTACGGCATTTGCGCCGGAGCATTTGGCGGAAAAGCTGTTTGGGCAGATGTTTGGATCGGTGGTCAGCTATAGCATGTTCTGTATGAAGATGGGAAAGTATATCGCTATGGAACCGCTGGACCAAGGCGGGCCGGAGTATGTGGAAATACCGGAAAGTGTGGAACAGATAGGCTTCTATGCTTTTTGGAAATGCAGGAATCTAAAGGAAATCCGGCTGCCGGATGGGATTAGGGAACTTCCGGCAGGGGTATTTGGCGAATGTGCCGGTCTGGAGAAGGCAGTCTTGCCGGGTAAGCTTATGCAAATCGGCTATATGCCCAAGGCGGCACAGCAGATTATGCCTGATGCGGGTGTTTTTGCAGGATGCCATAATCTGAAAGAAATAGTGCTGCCAAAGGCTCTGGTCAGGCTGGGGGCGCAGACTTTTAACAGTGCCGGGCTGGTGCATCTGGCAGTGGCCGGAGAGCCCGGAAGTCTGTGGAGACGAAAAATAGAGGTGGATGAGACCGCATTTTCCCATGCGGCGTCTCTGCTGTGGATGGATAAAATTACGGATGAGGGTAAAAAGCAAAACGGAACGGCCAGCCATGTGGAATACCGGATAGGCCTGCCGGCAGCCATGGACAAAATTTTGCCGGGTGATTCCAAATTCGGCGTGATTAAGAAGATACCGGTAGATTTCTTTACCAGGCCGGCAGAGTACTTTGACGGATTGGCGAAGAAGGCCTTTCGGTTGGACTTTTCTGCACGCATGGCTTTGGCAAGGCTGATATATGACGGAGGCTTATCCCGGGAGGACAGACAGTGGTATCTTGGCCTTTTAGTGGAATATTATGGGCAGGCCGGACAGTTTATGCCTTCTGGCAAAGACGTATTTCGGGAATTATTTGATTTCCTGCAAAGTTGTGAGGGGATTACCGCCATTCAGATGAGCGGCTTAATAAGAACCGCCGGGGAGAAAAATCTTCCGGCGGAACTGATATCATATATGATGGAAATAAAGGAGCAAAAGTTTCATACGGTGACGGGATTTGAGGAACTGGAAGTTTGATTCCTTTTTCTATTGGTGGAATCCCGCACATAAAGCTTCGTTTCATAGAATACTCCCGCTGCCTGCGGTTGGGAGGCCTGCCGGTTTTCTTTGATAAATTGATAGCAGCCTTCCCCCATTTTCTCAATAGGGATATCAATAACGGTTAGAGAGGGATGGTTGTACCGTGCAAACATGGATTCGATGCTTCCTACGGAAATCACGCCGATATCCTCGGGAATTTTGATATTGCGGGCGCTAAATGCATTTAGAAGCCCCAGGGCGATGCTGTCCGAAAAGCACCAGAAGCTGTCCGGCAATTCTCCGGAACTGCCGGAGTCTGAAAGAAGCTGCTCGGCAAACTGGGCTCCATCGCGGACGGATGGGCCAATGATATAAATATAATTCTTCGGAATATCAATATCTAATTTTTTCAGCTGTTCCACGAATGCCCTGTTACGGTGGGAAGCGCCAGGGAAGGTCTGGGTACTGGTTACTATGGCCGGATGGCGGTATCCCTGCTCGTACAGATGCAGGGCGGCAATACGGCCAATCTCCTTATCATTAACATTTACCGAAGGGTAGTTTTCCAATAAACGGTTATATAAAATAATGGGCATGACAAACTGATGATTTTTCAGGTAATTCAAGTCCTTGGCATCCGCATTGGCGATGATGGCGGCGTGGAATTCGGCTCCGCTGAAATGAGAGTGTTCTTTTGACAGATGGCCGGACTGGTAGGGATAAATAATGACTTTAATCCTGTCCTGGTTTAAATCAATCATATTCTGTATTCCGTATAAAAGGCGGGTCATCATTGTATTGCGGAAATCAAAACTGCAAAAAAGCGCCAGGATATATTCCGGCGTTGCGCCGCTGCGCATAGTTTTTGCAGAGATATTCGGGATATAATTCATTTCCCTCATGATTTTCAGAACTCTTTCTTCCGTTTCCCGTGATATTTTCCGTTCGCTGGTCTTGCCGTTTATGATTAGTGATACCGTGCTGAGAGAAACATTGGCCTTTTCGGCAATATCTTTTATTGTTGCCATATATGTAGTGCACCTTTCCGATTGCTGATTTTTGTCTATAATTTTGTGGTTTTTGTGAATGGCGGGTTCGTTAGAAAATAAAGAAGAACAATATTAAATTGCGCAAGTTCTGTATTTTACTATATTTCTGCATGTTCTTTGTGACCCGGCATTTCCGGGGCTTTA
>BLLT01000070.1 GCA_011958945.1 Lachnospiraceae bacterium
TTTACGGATGCCGCGCAGACACAAACTTGGGATTGAAAACTTCCAATTTTCAACCTTACTCTTCTTCCTCAATATGATCCAGCCCCTGGCTCAATATGGTCTTAATATGGCCATCCGCGAGAGAATAAAAAACCGTCTTCCCCTCTCTCCGGTTGCGCACCAAATCCATTTGTTTTAACGTCCTTAATTGATGGGAAATGGCCGACTGGGTCATATTCAAAGTCTGTGCCAGATCGCAGACACACATTTCGCCGCACATCAGCACATATAACATCTTAATCCTTGTAGAGTCTGCAAAAACTTTGAAAAAGTCAGCCAAATCGTAAAGTTTATCTTCATCCGGCATCCAATCATTCACCTTCCGCACTGCCTCTTCATGTACATGAATATATTCACATTTCTCTATCTGCTCCTCCTTCAGCTTCATAACCGCCTCCCGTCTTTTTCCTTTTTGTTATATGAATGTTTGCTCATATGTTCATTTTATCATTGTTTTGAAAAATGTCAAGACTTATTTTTTTATTTCTATTCACGGAAAAGATATGGCATTTCTTCGTTATTGTCCGGATGCCAAAAGCCCTGGCTGCAAAAGGCACTTGGCAGATTGCACAACTTTTAATGCATATTGCCAAGCGGCTTTTGCAGCCAGGGCTTTTCTCTATTTACAATTTACACATTATTTACACATTAAATGCTTACCAGAGTTTCTCCGGGTAGAGCCCGTCTTCCTTCATCTTCCGGATTGCATCCATAACGGTCTGTTTATCCTCTTTATAGGTAACCCCGTACCAGCGGTCATAGGATTTCAGCACCGTCACCTGCGCCCTGCCTTCTTCCAACAGCCCATTTACCACACTGGGAAGGAAATATTCGCACTTTAACGGATTTGCGCTTATATTTTTCTCCAGGAAAGGGGCAAACCCCTTTTCCAGCTCTTTCATAAAGCTTTCTGTAAATCCCCAAAGGTTCATGGATACAATGCTGCCCGCAGGTATCGTATGCCAGGTTTTCCCTTCGTCTTCCGTATAAGCAGTTTCATCCCCACGCCTTTCAATACGGGTCCTCTCGGTAATCCCTGTGAGATGGCTCAAATCATCGGTTGTACATACGCCCCTGGCCACATGCCCGTTCTCTGTCAGCGTGTTCTCCAGCACATACCCTACCATGGCATAATCCATTTTTTCCCCATCTTTATGGGTGGTCAGATAATCGTAAATCTGGGAAAAAGCGCTTTTCCCATAATAGTCGTCCGCATTAATTACCACAAACGGTCCGTCCACCAGTTCCCTGCAGCTGCGGACCGCATGGCCGGTTCCCCAAGGTTTCGTCCTTTCTTCGGGCACTGCAAAGCCTTCCGGGATATCCGCAATATCCTGATATGCATATTCAACCTGCACCACCTTGGCAATCCTATCACCAATTACTTCCTTAAAATCCTTTTCGTTCTCCTTTTTTATGACAAAAATAACCTTTTCAAAGCCTGCTTTCACCGCATCGTACAGGGAGAAATCCATAATAATATGCCCCTGATCGTCCACCGGGTCAATCTGCTTCAAGCCCCCATATCTGCTCCCCATTCCTGCTGCCATAATTACTAAAACTGGTTTTTTCATTTTTACCCCCATTTCTACGCTTTCTTTCCGAAAACACAGCACCGGCCGTTCTGCCGATGCCATCCATAAACTGCTGCCTTAAATTTCCTTCTGCCGTCACCTGCATCAACTGTCCAAAACTTATTATAACGAATACGGAAAGATATGTAAAGCCTATATGATCATGCAAACACGGCTTGCCGTAACAGTTGTTACTGTTCACTCCGGCTCGGCTGAACTGATAGAAATACATGCTTTCTTTTCCCTCACATATGATATATACTTCTTAATAGATATCATCCGTTTAAACGTAATCCACAGGAGAGCCTCTTACATGACTTATGAAAATATCACTCTGAAAAAAGAACTGGACATCAACAATATTGACTTTCTCCATCACCTTGAATTAGCCAACGGCTTTTCATTTCCGGAAGAGCCCCATGACTGCTGGGAATTTTTATATGTGAGCAAAGGAACGGTAAAAGCAACGTCCGGCCCGGTTACCCACACTTTGTATAAGGATGACATACTTTTCCATCCGCCCGGGGAGACCCATAGGATACAATCCAACGGCATGCCGGTTCCAAGCCTTGTAATCATCGGCTTCCAATGCAGTTCTCCGGCCATGGACTATTTCCGCGGCAAAAAGCTGACAGTTGTTCCTACGGAACGGGCGCTGATCGGGCATCTTGTGGAGGAAGCCCGTATCCTCCCCCTGCCCTCCCCGGACCATCCCGGTTATCAAAAAACGGCATCCGCTTTCCATACCGCCATCCCCTTTGGCGCCGAACAGATGATTTTTCTCTACCTGCAACAGCTTCTCCTACAGCTGATACGCCGCAGCAGCGCAGACTCCACCTTTCTCTCCACCCCTTCTTCCGGCCGCCGGCATGAGGAAGAGGAACTTTTTTATCAAATTATAGCCTACATGGAAGATCGTCTGTGCGAACACCTTTCCATTCCCCAGATATGCCGCGATAACCTGATTAGCCGTTCCCTTTTGCAGCAGCTTTTCCATGATTATACGGGAAGCGGGGCTATCGATTGCTTTTCTTTGATGAAAATCAATGCCGCCAAACAGCTCATCCTCCATGGGCAGCTGAATTTAACCCAGATTGCGGATTATCTGGGCTATAGTTCTATCCATTATTTCTCCAGGCAGTTTAAAAAACTGACCGGAATGTCGCCTTCAAAATATGCGGCTTCTGCAGCCCAGCATGAAAGTCCTTAACATCCCGGCCAGTGCTTTTCCTTTTCCGCCCCCGCCGGACAGCCAGTCACTTACCCATGGCTTCCCGGCTGTCTTTCCCGGATGACACAGTTTCTTACTGCCAGTTCATCCGTCCATATCTCTTCGTCATTGCTAAAATTTCTTCCTTCAGCGCTTTGCCCAATTCTCCCTTTTTCAGCCTCCAGCGCCAGTTAATCCCCAATGTGGACGGCTTGTTCATACGGCAACTGTTATCATAGCCCAGATAATCCTGTATAGGAATAATACACGTCTTGGCATTGCTGCGCATCACCAGGGAAATAAAGGATTGGTACAATAATTTCTCCGGCGTATACCGGTCGCATAAATAATTGCGCGCCATCTCCCTCTCTTCTTCCGTAATGCTCTGATACCAGCCCACTATAGTCTCATTATCATGGGTTCCCGTATAGGCAATACTGTTTTCCGGATAATTATGAGGGAAATAATCATTTGCCGAACCGGAATCCCTGGCATCAAAGGCAAACTCCAAAACCTTCATCCCCGGAAAGCCGCTGTCGCGAACCAGCTGGCGGACAGAATCCGTCACATAGCCTAAATCTTCCGCGATTACCTCATGCCAGCCAAGGCGCTGCTCCATACACCGGAACAATTCCAGCCCGGGGCCTTTTTCCCAATGCCCGCCAATGGCAGTTGTTTCCCCATAAGGAATGGAATAGTATTCATCAAAGCCGCGGAAATGGTCTATCCTTACCACATCATAAAGCTGAAAACAATGCCATATACGAGAAAGCCACCACTCATACCCCGTATTCTTATGATATTCCCAACGGTAAAGGGGATTGCCCCAAAGCTGCCCGTCCGCGGAAAAACCATCCGGCGGGCATCCGGCCACCGCCGTAGGAACATTGTTTTCATCCAGCTGGAACAGCTCCGGATGGGCCCATGTGTCGGCACTGTCCATCGCCACATAAATAGGGATATCCCCGATAATCCGAATCCCTTTGCCATTGGCATACGCCTTTAATTCTTTCCACTGGCTATAAAATTTGAACTGCATATACTGCTGGAACTCAATGTCAAAGTACAGTTCCCGCCCGTAATAATCTATGGCATTTTGCCAGCGCAGTCTGATATCCTCCGCCCATTCCGTCCATGGAATACCGCCGAAGCGTTCTTTCACTGCCATAAAAAGAGAATAATCCCACAGCCACCATTTATTTTCTTCCACAAAGCGCTGATACTCTGCATTTTCGCTTATATTGCTGCGCTCGTATGCTTTCCTGAGAAGAGGATAGCGCTTTTTATAAATTTTTTCGTAATTAATGTCATCCGCCTTATTCCCAAAATCCGCTTTGTCACACTCCTCCTTTGTCAGCACCCCTTCCTTTATCAGCGCTTTCAAACTGATAAAATAAGGGTTTCCCGCAAAAGTGGAAAAAGACTGATATGGGGAATCCCCATAACTCGTAGGGCCAAGAGGCAAAATCTGCCAGTAGGTCTGCCCCGCCCCCTTTAACCAGTCTACAAAATCATATGCGCTTTGAGAAAAACAGCCTATTCCGTATTCGGAAGGCAGGCTCGTTATGGGCATTAAAATCCCTGCCGCTCTATTCATATTTACCCTCATTTCTGCACGGCTTCTGTAATTTTAACTTTGTTAAAATCCATCAGCTTTGCCGGCTCTTTTCTCACCAAAAATTTATTCCTGCAGGCAACAAGCCAAGTGGCATGCTTAAATCCAACCAAAGGTTGGATTGGACATTTGGCGACTGCCGCGAGGTCTTTGATTAATGGGGGATTATTAAATGTCACAAAAGAAGCAGGACTTAAAAGCGGATACGGTATTGAAGAATTATTGGCGGAATAATGAACGGTTTGCGGATTTTTTCAATGCGGTCCTGTTTGAAGGAAGGCAGATTATTAAGCCAGAGGAATTAGAGGATGGTGATACTGAGGAATCTTCCATACTGGAGCACAGGGAATTTGTAAAAAGTATTCAGGCATCCAGAGACAATATCAAAATACGGAAGAAATCTACTGTATATGGGATTGAATTTGTAATGCTCGGAATGGAGTCACAGGAACATATCCATTATGCCATGCCCATGAGAGTCATGGGGTATGACTATGGCATCTATAAAAAGCAATATGACAGTAATGCCGAGGTATGCAGGACCTTGAAAGGGCTGGAAGAGGATGAGTATCTATCGGGGATGAGGAAAACAGATAAGTTTGCCGCAGTTATTACAGTAGTAGTCTACTATGGCGAGAAACCTTGGAACGGAGCAACATCCCTTCATGAGATGTTGAATATTCCCAAAGAGATGGAGCGATATGTCAATGACTACAGGATGATACTTGTAGAAGCCAGGCAGAACAGGCTGATGATGCATAATGTAAATAATGTGGATTTCTTCAATTTGCTTGAAATTGTTTTAGATCGGAGTATACCAAGGGAGAAAGCAAAGGAAAAAGTAATACAATATAGTGAAGAGCATAATACAGACAGAACGGTGATTATGACATTGGCAGGTGCGACTAACAGCAAGATTGATTATAACGCATTTGAAAAAGGAGATGGCAGGATGTGTACTTTATTTGAAGAGATTGCAAGAGAAAATGAATTAAAGGGGATAGAAAAGGGGATAGAAAAGGGGATAGAAAAAGGTATTGAAAAAGGAAAAGCAGAAGGGAAAACGGAAGGAAAAGCAGAAGGCATTATTGAAACAGGGTTTGAAGTTGGGCTTTCGGAACATGATATCTTGGAAAAGCTGCAAAGCAAACTAAATATATCGTTGCAGATGGCGCAAGAATACCTTTTGAGATTTGGGAAGCAGGCCTTGTAAGGCTGGTTGGATTCCCGTGTGCAACGTGACAAGTGGCTGATTATGGATAAATAGACAGATAAAAATGATAAATAATTAAAAAAAGCAAACATTCAGACAATTCTAAGAAAAAAATAGTTTACAAATCGCAAAGATAGGTGTATAGTAATACCCGTAAGTCGCAAAGAGGCGAAGGAAAGGCTCTTTGCGGCTATTTTTATATTATAGGAAATTACGCCACAGCGTTGCAAGTCACTAGGAATTGGACGCTGGGCCAATTCTTTTTTATGTAATAGAAGATTATACATGCACAAAAACTGTGCGGAAATGAGGTAAATTATGTTTGATGCAAAGCGAGCAGTACCTATTGCCCCCCTATACCGTGATGTATTTGAACACGATAATTGTGGAATAGGCGCATGCGTGGATATTAAAGGAAAGAAAAGCCATGGAACGGTGGAAAATGCCTTGAAGATAGTGGAAAACTTGGAGCATAGGGCAGGCAAGGATGCAGAGGGGGAAACCGGCGATGGGGTGGGTATCCTGACCCAGGTACCCCATAAATTTATGGTGAAGGTGACAAAGCCTTTGGGAATCCAACTGGGGGAGGAACGGGAATATGGCGTAGGCATGTTTTTCTTCCCTCAGGATGAAATGAAAAGAAACCAGGCAAAGAAGATGTTTGAAATCATTGTACAGAAAGAAGGGCTGGAATTCCTGGGCTGGAGGGATGTGGATATCGTTTCCGCAGTCCTGGGGAAAAAGGCGTTGGAATGTATGCCCTACATCATGCAGGGTTATGTGAAAAAGCCTCAGCAAGTGGAAAAAGGGCTGGCTTTTGACAGGATGCTTTATGTGGTACGCCGGGTATTTGAGCAGTCCAGCGACAATACATATGTGGTATCCCTTTCCAGCCGGACGGTAGTCTATAAGGGGATGTTTTTGGTAGGCCAGCTGCGCACTTTTTTTGCGGATTTGCAGGATAAGGAGTATGAGTCAGCGGTGGCTATTGTCCACTCCCGTTTTTCCACCAATACCAATCCCAGCTGGGAAAGGGCGCACCCGAACCGTTTTATCGTCCACAATGGGGAAATCAATACCATACGGGGCAATGCGGATAAAATGTTGGCCAGGGAAGAAAATATGGAATCCGAGCATCTCCATGGCCAGCTGCATAAGGTGCTTCCGGTGGTCAATGCGTCCGGCTCTGATTCCGCTATGCTGGACAATACGTTGGAATTCCTGGTGATGAGCGGGATGGATTTGCCGTTGGCGGTGATGATTACCATCCCGGAGCCGTGGGCGAATAACCGGACCATGAACCAGCATAAAAAGGATTTTTACCAATACTACGCCACTATGATGGAGCCCTGGGATGGGCCGGCTTCCATCCTGTTTTCCGACGGTGATATGATGGGGGCGGTGCTGGACCGCAACGGACTGCGCCCTTCCCGATATATGATAACAGAGGATGACCAGCTGATTTTATCTTCCGAAGTAGGGGTGCTGGATATCGAACCGGCCAAAATCGTGGTAAAAGAAAGGCTGCGCCCCGGCAAAATGCTGCTGGTGGATATGGTGAAGGGCCAGGTAATAGATGATGATGAACTGAAAGAAAAATATGCCTGCTCCAAGCCTTATGGCGAATGGCTGGACAATAATCTGGTGATGTTGAAGGATTTGAAGATTCCCAACGAAAGGGTGCCGCAGTTTTCCGACGAGGAAAGGCAGAGGATGCAGAAGGCCTTCGGCTATGCGTATGAAGAGTTGAAAACAAGCATTCTCCCTATGGCGAAAAACGGCAGCGAAGCCATTGCGGCCATGGGGGTGGATACTCCCCTGCCGGTGCTTAGCAAGACCCACCACCCGCTGTTCCATTATTTCAAGCAGCTTTTTGCCCAGGTGACCAACCCGCCCATTGATGCCATCCGGGAAGAGGTGGTGACTTCTACTACCGTATACATCGGAACGGAAGGGAATGTGCTGGAAGAAACGCCCAAGAACTGCAATGTGTTAAAGGTGAACAATCCCATCCTCACCAATACGGATATTATCAAGATTAAGAGCATGAAGGCGGAGGGCTTCAAAGTAGAGGTAGTGCCTATTATTTATTATAAAAATACAAGCCTGGAGCGGGCCATCGAGAGGCTGTTTGTGGAGGTGGACAGGGTATACCGGGAAGGGGCGAATATCCTTATCCTTTCCGACCGGGGCGTGGATGAAAACCATGTGGCCATTCCTTCCCTGCTGGCAGTATCGGCTTTAAACCAGCATCTGGTGAAAACGAAAAAGAGGACCAGCGTGGCTCTGATTCTGGAATCCGGCGAGCCCAGGGAGGTGCATCATTTCGCCACTCTGTTGGGGTATGGGGCCTGTGCCGTCAACCCTTACCTGGCCCAGGAATCCATTAAGGAGCTGATAGACAGCGGCATGCTGGATAAGGATTATTATGCGGCGGTGGATGATTACAACAGCGCTATTTTGCACGGTATTGTGAAAATTGCGTCAAAAATGGGGATTTCCACGATTCAGTCCTATCAGGGCTCTCAGATTTTTGAGGCCATTGGCATTGATTATGATGTGATAAATAAATATTTTACAAACACGGTATGCCGTGTGGGCGGCATCGGTTTAAAGGATATTGAAAAACAGGTGGATGCGCTGCATTCCAAAGCCTTTGACCCGTTGGGGCTGGAGGCGGATTTGACCCTGGACAGCTTGGGGCATCACAAGATGCGCAGCGGAGCGGATGAGCATCTGTATAATCCGGCCACTATCCATTTGCTGCAGGAGTCTACGAAGCGGGGCGACTATAGGATGTTTAAGCAGTACACCGCATTGGTGAATGATGAAACTTCCATTAAAAATCTGCGTGGGCTGATGGATTTCCAATACCCGGAAAAAAGCGTGCCGTTGGAAGAAGTGGAAAGTGTGGAATCCATTGTTACCCGGTTTAAAACAGGGGCTATGTCCTACGGATCGATTTCCAAGGAAGCCCATGAGACCATGGCAATCGCCATGAATATGCTTCACGGGAAATCCAATTCCGGGGAAGGCGGCGAGGATTTGGA
This sequence comes from Lachnospiraceae bacterium, assembly GCA_011958945.1. Classification (GTDB taxonomy): domain Bacteria; phylum Bacillota; class Clostridia; order Lachnospirales; family Lachnospiraceae; genus Kineothrix. The sequence continues at coordinate 8,702 of BLLT01000070.1, forward strand.
GCGTCTTAGCATAGGGGAAGACGGTTTAAACCGCTGCTCCGCCATCAAACAGGTGGCCAGCGGGCGGTTCGGCGTGACCAGCCGTTATCTGGTGAGCGCAAAAGAGATTCAAATTAAGATGGCGCAGGGGGCAAAACCGGGAGAAGGCGGGCATCTGCCCGGCGGTAAGGTATATCCCTGGATTGCGAAAACAAGGCACTCCACTCCCGGCGTGGGTCTGATTTCCCCTCCGCCCCATCACGATATTTACTCCATCGAGGATTTGGCGGAACTGATTTATGATTTAAAAAATTCCAATAAAGAAGCGCGGATTTCCGTAAAGCTTGTTTCGGAAGCGGGCGTGGGAACGGTGGCTGCAGGTGTGGCAAAAGCGGGGGCACAGGTGATTCTGGTATCCGGCTATGACGGCGGTACCGGCGCTGCCCCCCGCAACTCCATCCACAATGCGGGGCTTCCCTGGGAACTGGGTCTGGCGGAGACCCACCAGACATTGATTATGAACGGACTGCGCAATAAGGTGCGGATTGAGACGGACGGCAAGCTGATGAGCGGCCGGGATGTGGCGATAGCGGCTATTCTGGGCGCGGAGGAATTTGGCTTTGCCACAGCGCCTCTTGTAACTATGGGCTGTGTGATGATGAGGGTGTGCAACCTGGACACCTGTCCGGTAGGCGTGGCAACCCAGAATCCGGAATTGCGGAAAAACTTTAAAGGGAAACCGGAGTATGTGATGAATTTCATGAGATTTATCGCGGAAGAGCTGCGGGAATATATGGCCAGGCTGGGAGTCCGTAAGGTGGATGAACTGGTAGGACGCACCGATTTGCTGAAAGTGAAGGAAAACCTGACGGAGGGGCAGAAGAAAATTGATTTGACCCAGATTCTTTCCAACCCCTATGAGGAAAGCAGAGAAAAAATTACCTTCGATGCGGGGCAAGTCTATGACTTCCATCTGGAAAGGACTATGGATGAAAAAGTATTGCTGAAGCAGTTGTCAGCCGCTATCGGCAAAGGGGCGAAACGGAGCATGGAAGTGGATGTGAAGAATACGGACAGGGCATTCGGTACTATCCTGGGCTCGGAGATAACCAGACGGCTGGGCGATGAGGTGGAAGAAGATACTTACCGGGTGCTTTGCCGGGGCGCGGGCGGACAGAGTTTCGGGGCTTTTATCCCCAAGGGGCTGACACTGGAACTGGTGGGCGACAGCAATGATTATTTCGGAAAAGGCCTTTCCGGCGGCAAGCTGATTGTTTATCCGCCGGTGGGAAGCCGTTTCAAACCGGAGGAGAATATTATTGTCGGTAATGTGGCGCTATATGGGGCTACCAGCGGGAAGGCGTTTATCAACGGCGTGGCCGGGGAGCGCTTCTGCGTGCGTAACTCCGGCGCTTATGCGGTGGTGGAAGGCGTGGGCGACCATGGCTGCGAATATATGACCGGAGGAAGGGTGGTAGTGCTGGGCCATACCGGGAAGAACTTTGCGGCCGGGATGAGCGGCGGCATCGCGTATGTACTGGATGAAAATAATGATTTGTACATCAGGCTGAATAAGGAAATGGTTTCTTCCCAGGAACTGACCAATAAGTACGATGTGCTGGAACTGAAGGAAATGATTAAGGAGCATGTGGCTCTGACCAATTCCAGGAAAGGGAAGGAGATATTGGACCATTTTAAGGATTATCTGCCTAAGTTTAAGAAGATTATTCCCCATGATTATGAGAGGATGCTGACGGCTATCGTGCAGATGGAAGAGAAGGGGCTGAGCGCGGAGCAGGCGCAGATAGAGGCGTTTTATGCGGACAAAAGGAAGTAGGCGGGTGTGAGATGAGAATTTAGGCTGAGAGAATATTCTGACAATATTTTCTGTTCAAATCCTAATGTGTCGAACACTCCGTCAAGCCCAGTAAAGCGAAATCATGTCGGCGATAGCGCCTCCATGATTTATGGTCTTGACTCCATGACACAAAAAGGCTTTTCACAGAATATATTGTCAGAATATTCAGCCGAGGTTGTCGGGGTCACAGCCGCTTGGGGGATGGGAGTGAATGAGGGTTCGAGGCAAGTATGGGATATAGTGATTTGTAGAAGGATGTACCAGGTATGCCTGAAAAAAGAAAGTAAAAGTTTAATTTAGGATAAGAAATGAAATTTTTGGTCTGAGGTTTGTGGTGGCACGGGGCTGCAAACTTTATTATGCGCAGGCTCGCATATGGAATTTTGCTGCTAAGGCAGTATGCGGGAACGCGGCGAGCAGGGGAAGATGGCTCTGTCCTGCTCGATTATATAAAAAAACCGTGCGGAAATGAGGTAGAGGATGGGAAAGCCAACTGGGTTTATGGAATATGAGAGGGAGGTCTCTAAGGCGGTGAAGCCGGGGGAGAGGATTAAGAATTTTAATGAGTTTCATGAGCATTTGCCCCAGGAGAAGCAGATGCTGCAGGGGGCTAGGTGTATGGAGTGCGGGGTGCCGTTCTGCCAGGCAGGGATGGATATCTGCGGCATGACGTCCGGGTGTCCGCTGCATAATCTGGTGCCGGAATGGAATGATTTGGTGTATATGGGGAACTGGGAGCAGGCTTATAATAGGCTGAAGAAGACGAACAGCTTCCCGGAGTTTACTTCCAGGGTGTGCCCCGCGCTGTGCGAGGCGGCCTGTACTTGCGGGCTGAACGGGGATGCGGTGGCCACGAAAGAGAACGAATACGCCATTATCGAAAATGCTTATGCGAAGGGCTATGCCCAGGCCAAGCCGCCTAAGGTGCGGACAGGAAAGCGGGTGGCCGTGGTAGGAAGCGGGCCTGCGGGGCTGGCTGTGGCGGATTTGCTGAATAAAAGGGGGCATTCGGTGACGGTGTATGAGCGCTCCGACAGGGTCGGAGGGCTTCTGATGTATGGAATCCCTAACATGAAGCTGGAAAAGAGTGTGGTGGAGCGGAAGGTAAAAATCATGGAGGAGGAAGGGGTGACCTTTCTGACGGGAATGGATGTGGGGAAGGATGTGAAGGGGGAGGAACTGTTAAAGGATTACCACCGGGTGGTGCTGGCCTGTGGGTCTTCCAATGCCAGAGATATTCAGGCGCCGGGAAGGGATGCTAAGGGGATATATTTTGCGGTGGATTTCCTGAAGGCAAACACGAAGAGTCTGCTGGATTCCGGTTTGGAAGACGGGAAGTATGTGAACACGAAGGGGAAGAATGTGGTGATTATCGGTGGGGGAGACACAGGGAATGACTGCGTGGGAACTGCCATGCGGCACGGGTGCAAGTCGGTGACACAGATAGAAATGATGCCCAAAGCGCCGGATGTGCGGGCGGAGAATAATCCTTGGCCGGAGTGGCCCAAGGTGTGCAAGACGGATTACGGCCAGGAAGAGGCGATTGCCGTATTCGGTCATGACCCACGGATTTACGAGTCTACGGTGAAGGAGTTTTTGAAGGACAAAAACGGGAATTTGAAGGGCGTGAAGATTGTGAAGCTGTCCTGGGAAAAGGATGAGAAGTCGGGGCGGATGGCCATGAAGGAAGTCCAGGGGAGCGAGAAAACGCTTCCGGCGGAGGTGGCTTTGATTGCGGCCGGTTTCCTGGGATGCCAGAAGTATGCGGCGGATGCCTTCGGGGTGGAGCTGAATGAAAGGACGAATGTGAAAACTCCGGCGGGGAAATATGAAACCAGCGTGAAAAATGTATTCACGGCGGGGGATATGCACAGGGGGCAGTCCTTGGTGGTATGGGCCATCCGGGAAGGCAGGGAAGCCGCCCGGGCGGTGGATGAGAGTTTGATGGGGTATAGTAATTTGATGGTGCAGTGAGGGGGGATTTCACACGGCGGCAGGCAAGGATTATTTGCCTAGCAGGTCGCTGTGTGACCCTGTGCGGGATAAGGTCAGAACAAGAACATTGTCATCAATGCGATAAATTAATAGCCAGTCTGGCGAAACATGGCACTCACGGTGTCCGGCCCAGTTTCCGGACAAGCTGTGGTCTCTGTTTTTCTCATGCTTTTAAATCTGCGAATAGTTCATCCAGGTCATTATAGCCCTTTACTGATGGGTCTTTCGCAATCCTTTCTGCTTCCAGCATGGCGGCAATTGTTTCGCTGTTAGGTTTATTGAGGGAAATTTGAGTATGTGTTAAAAGAGAGGAATAAACTGATTGGGGTACTATCATAGATTTAAACTTGGTTTGAAGCGGCATGAAATAAGGGCAGCTACACACTTTCCAGCAGCCAGTTACACAGGTTTTTATGGATAATGCCATCTCTGGACATAGGTATTCTGTCGGTAGAAATGACGTATTTGGGATAATTATCTTCAATCGACCTATACGCCCCAAATTCGCGCTCTACAGTCTCATCATTGTTTAGCAGATAGGCAGCCTGCAAATAAAACTTTTCCGTTCCCCTTTGTGCGATGAAATCAACCTCACTTTTATAGGTTTTGCCTACATATACCTGATACCCTCTGGAAATCAATTCGTTATAGCAAATGGTTTCTACGATGTGGCCATATTCCTCTTTGCTTCTGTTTTTTTTCAGATGGAAGAACCCCAAGTCGCATACATAAATCTTTTCCTCAAAGGATAATACCTTTTTTCCTCGTATGTCATATCTGGGAACTTTGTCACAGATACATGCATCGGATATATATTTCAGATAGTCATAAACGGTAGGCACGGAGACGTTGATATCATCCGCTTTCAGGGATGAGGCTATCGTATTTCCGGATATGGTAAGGGAGGAATTGGCTATGACATATTCCAATACTCTATCGAGCGCAGTGACGGAGGCGATTTTATTCCGCATGACAACATCTTTCAGGACTACCGAATCATAGATATTGGACAGCAGGACTTCCTTTTCGCTGTCATTTTCCTCTTTGCATGTCAAAGGAAAGCCGCCCCACAGCATATAGCTATCCAATAATTGTTCGGAAGGGATGTGCTCCCCTTTTTCTTCATAAAAAGCAGCGAATTCCTTAAAGCAAAATGGCATAATGCGGAATGATAAGGTCCTTCCGCTTAAATGGGTGGCCAGTTCGCCGGACAAAAGCTTCGAATTAGAACCGGTGATAAAAATGCTGATGTTATGTGTGGCCCGAAAGGAGTTGATAACCAATTCAAATTCCGGCACATTTTGTATTTCGTCAATGAACAGATAGTATTTTTTATTGTCTTTAATTTTATTTTCAACGTATTCATAAAGGGCATCAGGATTGCTTATTTTTCTGAATTTATAGTTTTCAAAATTGATATAAATGATATGGTCATCGGCGACGTTTCGCTGTTGGATTTCCGCAATAATCTGCTGCATCAGGGTGGATTTGCCGCAGCGGCGGATTCCAGTGATTACTTTTACCATTTCTGAATCGTAGAATGGGCGTATTCTTTGTAAATAGCGTTCTCTTTTTACCATATGTTCCTCCTGATGGATTTAAATTGATTTTATTCTTCCGAATATAATGCAATGGATTTAAATAAAATTTAATCTATTGCATATTATATCCCCTTTTGATATTTTTATCAATCTAAAGTTTTAAGGATGTAAAGGCCCGAAATGTTTTTGATGATAAATGCAAGCATTTAAAAGCAAAAATGACGTAGAATATTCTTCAAATAATATTTGTAGTTACATAATGAAATTCATAATGCCATACAGAACATGACATAACATAAATATGCTTGCTGATAATAGTGCTACTACATTTTTTCTTGATATTGAAAACAATAGAAATGCTAAACAAGGTGCAATACTCAAATCTAAAATTACCGCTGGATTTATATTTCCTGCATAGCATAAGCACCAGCCAATATAATACAGCACTAATAAAATAACAATTCCTCTAAACAATACTTTCTTCATAGGTTTTTGACAATATTTATTGCCAAAAACAACGTCAATCCCCATATATCAAAACCTATCTTATAATTTCCTGTCTTGAACATTGTTCTATCCTCTTAAACTCAAATTTACAATAATAGTTTATCTACCTGCCAGATTATTTCTTGCTCAGATATATCATATGGCATTGGGGAAATATCTTCAAAACAGTAATTTGCAGCATAAGAATGATTATCAGTCCACTCTAATACCCAAAAGTCTGTTAATGTAGATACTTTAAAAAATTCTCCGTTCATTGTCCAACAAATACCTGACGGATATAATTCTAATTGCTTTGCCCCAAGTTCACGGAACCTATTTTCAACAACTGCTTTTATATCTGCTTTTTTCATAGGAAACACCTTCCGCAAATGCCGATTTGCACCTCTAATAGAATACCACAATCACACTCACATTTCTATCAAATTTCCATTAAATTTCTTCCTCTCTCCGCTTAGTCCTGTTCTGTTGCCTGTTATGCTGTCGGCTCTCGTTCTGAAGCTCCCTATCAAGGTTTTTTGTTATAGCTGATAACTTCCGCATAAGCTAATTCTGTGGCGGTCTTGGTCTGCTCTTTGCCAATACTGTCATATTCGGATTGCAAGGACTGTATCTCGGCTTTCCACTGTTTCGGCGTTATCTTCTCGCCATTCTGTAAAAGGCTCTGCATACGCTCCTTTAATTGTGTCGGCTAAATCCCTGCGCCATATCTTATCGTTTTCTTTGCTGTTCCAATGAGAACAGGGCTGCCATTCTCCTTGCCAGACTTCCAAAGCTGAATTCCACCTCACGGTGGACACCCTTGCTCTTGGCTATACACTTCCCGCTACCAGGGCGTGTTACGTTCTTTCACCGCTTAGATTGCGTCCATACTGGGCACACACTGAAAAAAGCATGGCAGCAGCGCTCCCTGCTCATTCTTTTTTGTCCTGTTTATAGATATTCTATATATAACTTTCCCTTTCTCCTGTATTGCGTACTGTACATCGGGCATATATCTTTTCCCCCCGGCGCACCATGCCGGAAGAAAGTTCCACACTGCCATATTCGAATTCCGTATAGGTCAGGCCATGTCCAAACGGATAAAAGGGTACGCTGAGACCATCTATGTATCTGGAAGTAAATCTGTCCGAATGATATGGGGCTTTGGCTGGCCGTCCAGTGCTATACCGGTTATAGTATATCGGACATTGCCCTGTACTGTATGGGAAGGACATGGTAAGCCTTCCGGAAGGGCTGCGGTGTCCTGTCAGAATATCCCGGACCGCCCGGTTTCCTTCGGTTCCCGGCATCCACGTTTCCAACCGTGCATTGGCCTTCCCGGCGATTTCCGATACCGCTAACGGCCTCCCACTGTAAAGCAAGATGAGTGTATCCATTTGCTCATAAATCTATTCTGCATGCCAAAACAAAAACTCATGCCATGCTCTCTGAAAACGGCCAATCCGTTTCTGCAGGTTATACTCTGGGAATCAAAGATTTGTTAGATTCCCGCCAGCTTTCTCTGGCTGCATAAGCACTCAGTCTGTATTACCGACCTTTCTTCTATTGGAAACGGTGAAGAATTGAAAATTTCCACTCCCTAGTACTGCATTGCGGAAATAACGGT
>BLLT01000071.1 GCA_011958945.1 Lachnospiraceae bacterium
ATTTCCTCGCCAGGAGGAAAAGGTATTCATACATGATGCTATTCATAATCAAATCCCGGTTGACCCCCATTTTATCCGCTTCAAACATTTTCTCATGACACAGACGCATCTGGTCATCTTTCCCGTAATGGAAAACAAGGCTCTCCGTAAGAGATGTCCGTTCCAGATACCCTTTCACCTTTATCCCCTGCATGCCTATCCATGTGTAGCTCCAGGGCTGTTTGGCATCCGCTTCGTAATAAATGAGTTCACCCGGGCATATGAGGAAAGCATCCCCCTCCTTTAAATGGAAAAGCTTCCCCCTGGCCTTATAAAGCCCAAAACCGCTAAGTATATAGTGAATCAAATAACCGTTACGCATTACAGGGCCATAGCTGTGCCCCGGAGCACAATTTTCATACCCGCATGTATAAATCATGGCGTCAATATTTCTCGTGAAATCGTTAGAAAAAATATAATCCTGCATGCATGCCCTCCCTTTCATCTTTGTTTATATTCTTGTCACAAAACGCAATGGCCAGGTCACAAAACTCCATATATTTTTTATTTTAAAGGCATATAATAAAAATTGCAAGGCACGGAAATCAATTTAATTAAAGCCAAGCAACAGTTCAGACAAGTCCGAACTGTTACTATTGATTTCCATGACCGTTAAATGACTTTAAAAAGAGGCAAAAGGAGGAGCTGAAAATGGATGCAGCTAAGCGGCAAAGATATGACAAAATCTCCGAAGAACTTACCGAATTAGTCGGAGGCAGGGATAATATTCAGGGGGTTGCACATTGTGCAACGCGCTTAAGAATTGTTTTGAAGGATAATGATTTGGCAGATTTAAAGGCCATTGAAGATGTAGACCTGGCAAAAGGCGTGTTTGTGGCAGGGGATCAGGTTCAGATTATTTTCGGGGCCGGGCTGGTCAACGATGTATACCAGGTTTTTGCAGAAAACAATAACATGAAAAATATGAGCCTGAGCGATTTGAAAACGGAAGCGAATAAGAAAATGAACCCTTTACAGAGGATTATCAAGGCTCTGTCCGATGTTTTCGTAGACATCATGCCCGGAATCCTGGCAGCAGCGCTTCTTACCGGGCTTTCCGGCGTGCTGGGGAATATGGAGTTCGTAAAGGCTAACGCTACTTTATATGGAATCAACACATTGATTAATATCGCATCCGGGGCTATTTTCGGTTTCCTGCCCCTGGCCGTGGCCTACAGCGCCTGCAAGCGATTCGGGGGAAGGCCAATCCTGGGCATTGTCATGGGCTGCATCATGCTGAGCAACAGTCTTACCGATGCCTATGCCGCTGCACAGGGCACAGCAGAAGTCACAACTCTACATATCTTTGGCTTGGGAGTAGAACTGGTAGGGTTTCAAGGTGGCATCATCGTAGCGTTGTTAATGGGGTTTGTGACAGCTAAGCTGGACCAGTTTTTTGAAAAGAAAGTGCCGGAGGTCATCAGGCTTCTGTTATCCCCGCTTCTCACCACTTTAGTGGGCGCATTGCTTTTATTTACCGTCATTGGCCCGGTAGGGCGCGGACTGTCCTCAGGGATTACCAACGCATTAGTCTGGATGACGCAGAATCTGGGCGTGTTCGGTTACAGTATATTCTCCGGTTTACAGCAATTGGTTGTCATCACCGGCCTGCATCATATTTTCGGTGCAATCGAAGCGCAGCTTTTGGCAGACACGGGAAGGAATTTCCTCAATCCCCTGATGTCTGTGGCCATTATCGCCCAGGGCGGCGCGGTATTAGGATACCTTTTCCTGCATAAAAATAATACAAAAATACGGGAACTGTGTATCCCCAGCTTCGTATCCGTACTGTTCGGCATTACTGAACCTGCATTATTCGGAATTAATTTAAGATACCGCTTCCCGATTATCGGCGGATGTATCGGCGGTGCATTAGGAGGAGTCGTTGTCTATCTGACCAATCTGGCGGCGGTGGGCTTTGGCACTACGGTAGTTCCGGGCATTGCTTTGGCAGACCCGGCAGGCAACGGTTACGTAAACTATATCATTGCCCATGGCGTTGCGATTGCAGGCGGATTCATTATGACTCTGATATTGGGGAAATTCATGGATACCCCCCAGGAAGAAAAAACCTCTACAGGAAGCGGGAATGGCGGAAAACAGGATTCCATCCCCCAAGAAGCCCAGCCGAAAGAAGAATCCCGCCAAATTCCTGACAGGGAAGTATTCTATGGGTATGCCAAAGGCCAGCAAATCGCCATGGAGGAAGTAAAGGACGAAACCTTCGCCACGAAAGTTCTGGGCGACGGCATCGCTGTCATTCCATCGGAAGGTAAAGTATATGCCCCTGCGGACGGAACAATTTCAAGCATCTTCGACACAAAACATGCGGTATGCTTCTGCAGCAATGCCGGCACGGAAGTGCTCATCCATATCGGAGTGGATACGGTGAATTTAAAAGGGCAATATTTTACTGCACATGTTAAGGATGGAGATATTGTCAAGAGGGGGCAACTTATGGTAGAATTTAACAAGGAGCAAATTGAAAAAGCTGGGTATGATACAGTTATCCCCATGATATTCACTGATTTGGACGAAGGGCGAACATTGGAAAAGGTTGCACCCGGGCCAATGACCCCGGGTGTGGAAGCGGTTGCCATCTGTCGGTAGTGCAGCCACACGCCAAACCGTCACGCTGTTTGAAATGCCGGAAGCCAAAAATCGATTTGTTGCAGGGAAGCAGATAAAATGGATAGAAAATTAATTTTTTTAGATATAGATGGCACGCTGATTACAGCGATGTCCGAGCCCTCCGCCCTTACAGTCAAGGCTGTCCGCAGGGCGAGGGAAAACGGTCATAAGGTATTTTTATGCACCGGAAGAAATATGGCTATTATTGGAAGGGATATTCTGGATGTGGGCTTTGACGGGATAATATCCAGCGCCGGAAGTCATGTGGAGGTAGGGGGAGAAGTGCTGTTCGACAGCCTTCTCACGGAAGAAACCGTACAGGAATGCCTTTCTGTATTCCATTCACATGGCATTTATTGCCGGATTGAAACAAAAGAAGGGATTTATACCGACCCGCAAATGGAAGCCCTGTTAAGAAATGCAAAACCAGACGAACGGAATTCCGAGTTAATCCGTATGCAGAAAGAAATTGAAAAAGGAATCGGAATACAGCCATATGATAAATACCCCAGGCAAGGAGCCTATAAAATTTGTTTTACAAGCACTACGTTGGATGCCATTGAAGCGACAAAGCCCTATCTTGGTGATAGGTTTGTATATGCCGTACACGTTTACGGAAACAGTTCTTCCTGTTTTAACGGGGAAATTATCCGCATGGGAATTGATAAGGGAAATGGAATGGACTTAGTTTGCCGCCATTTGGGAATGGCCGCTAAGGATACCATAGCCTTTGGAGACAGCATGAATGATTATGGGATGATGAAATTCGCCCATATTAGCGTTGCCATGGGGAACGCTTGTGACGAACTGAAGGAAATGGCGGATATTGTCTGTAAAAATGTGGAGCAGGATGGGATTTATTACGCCTTCAAGGATATGGGGCTTTTGTGAAAAAGATGAATGAATAAGGAGGAAACGAAAATGAAATCATTTAGCTACACAGTCAAAGATGAACTGGGAATCCACGCAAGGCCGGCCGGGCTGCTTGTAAAAGAGGCTAAGAAATTCACCAGCAGCATCACTATCAAGAAAGACGGCAAAACGGCTGACGCTACCAGGCTCATGGCTGTTATGGGGATGGGCGTAAAATGCGGCAACACAGTAGAACTGGAGATTTCCGGCGATGATGAAGATGCTGCATATGAGGCTATGAAAGCATTTTTTGAGACGAATTTATAATTAATACATTAAAGCAGCATAACAACAAAGAGCTGTTACAGACTTTTGCAATTCTTCAATATATATGTTTTGCCACTGGCTATACTATATATTGCCTGAATTGGTCGTTTTGCAGCAGCTCTTTACCTTATCACTTTCCAAACCGTATCACGTTCCAGGAGCATTTCTTCATCTGCGTCCTGAACACCCCGTCGTCCAGCGTATAATCCGTCTTGCTGCGGGGCGATACTTTCTCCCCAGCGGCGGAATTCACCACCTTCATATCATCATTTTCCAGCACCAGGCATTCCTTTACCTCGTATCCCTCAAAGCATCTTACATCCGCTTCGAACTGGGCATCCTCTTTGACGCTCCGGTTCACGGCAAAGATAGTGACTTCTTCCTTCTCCTCATTATATACGGCCACGGCTTCCACATCAGTCACATCCTCATAATTTTTGCTGTCATGTTTCGTGGAGCTGATGACACTGCGCAGCGCCGTGCCCCTGCCATACCTGGAAGCATGGAGGAATGGGTAGTAAATGGTCTGTTTCCACGCGCCGCCGTCCGTTTCTGTCATAATAGGGGCGATTACATTGACCAGCTGCGCCAGGCATGCCATTTTCAGCCGGTCGGCATGCTGTAAGAAAGTAATCAGGATAAGGCCTACCAGAATGGCATCCTCGAAATCATAAATATCTTCCAGCAAATGCGGCGCTATCTGCCACGGATGCTCTTTCATTTCCTGATTATCGCTCTCCGCAGCGTGAAACCATACGTTCCATTCATCGAAGCTCAAATTCAGTGTCTTTTTGCTGCGCTTCTTCGCCTTTATATAGTCGCAGGTAGCAATTACCGTATGAATAAACCGCTCCAAATCCTGAGTTTTCGCAAAAAAATCTTCCGTATCATCCTCCCCGTTGCCATAATAATTGTGTAGGGAGATATAATCTACATAATCGTAAGTCTGCTCCAGGGATACCGCCTCCCATTCAGGGAATGTAGGCATATCCACGTTAGAGCTGCCGCAGGAAACCAGTTCGATGGAATCATCCATCAGCTTCATGGCCTTTGCGGTTTCCGCAGCCAGCCTGCCATATTCATAGGCCGTTTTCTGGCCTACCTGCCAGGGGCCGTCCATTTCGTTGCCCAGACACCAGGTTTTAATACCGTAGGGCTTTTGAACCCCATGCTGTTTCCTCAGATTGCTGTAATAGCTGTCCGTATCCATATTGCAGTATTCCAATAAATTCAGCGCATCAGCCACCCCCCGCGTGCCCAGGTTTACCGCCATCATGATTTCAGAACCAGCCTTTTTCGTCCATTTCGCAAATTCTCCCAAGCCGAACTGATTCGTTTCCAGCGTACGCCATGCCAAATCCAGGCGGGGTTTCCTTTCGTTCCTGGGTCCTACGCTGTCTTCCCAGTTATAGCTGGACACAAAGTTGCCGCCGGGATAACGTATAATCGGCACCCCCAGTTCTTTCACCAGTTCCAGTACATCCTTCCGAAAGCCCTCTTCATCGGCCGATGGATGCCCCGACTGGTAAATGCCGGTATACACCGCCCTTCCCAGATGTTCAATAAAAGAGCCGTACACCCTCTTATCCACTTCCGCAATCTTAAAATCCTTGTCTACAATCATTCTTGCTTTTGCCATTTCTCCAACCTCCTATTCCAGTTCCGCAATTCCCCTCCCAGATCCCTTTCTTCTCGCAGAGCAATTTCCGGCCGCTTTCTGCGTCCGTAAATTCTCTGGGATTTTATCCCTTGGGCTCTGTACGGGGATTTGCTGTTTTCCAGTTCCGCAATTCCCCTCTTAATCTCCTCTATTCAAAGCGGAATACCGGCTTCCCATCCTCGCCCCATCGAAGTCTCATCAGCATCGCATGGCGGTTGGGGTTGTACAGCGGGTTTCCGGTTATTTCTTTTTCTGTACGCGCATGGAATACTACGATATCATTCCCCTCTTCATCCACCGTAAAGGAATTATGCCCCGGCCCATAGACGCCCTTTTCATAGTCGGTCTGCAGCACCGGATACCGCTCCTTTTTCCACATTCTGGGGTCAAGGAGATCTGCATCTTCATCCACGCTGAGCATTCCCATGCAATAATAAATCCCGGTATCGCTGGCAGAATAGGTTAAAAATATTTTGCCGTTCCGCTTAATCACAGCAGGCCCTTCATTCACCCAGAATCCATATCTTTCCCAGTCATAGTCCGGAGTGGTGAGGAGCACCTGAACTGTTTTCAGTTTGTTTGCCGTTTCCATCTGGGCGATATACAGGTTGGAAATCTGTTTGCCCACACCTGTCTTTTCCGCCCATACACAATAGCAGATACCCCTGTGTTCGAATATGGTGGCATCCAATGAAAAGGCCTCGAAAGAAAAATCATCGTCCTTCGCCCGCTGCATTTTGCCCAGTTCCACCCATTCGTCTTTCATGGGGTCCGGCCCCTGGCATTCCAGTACATAAGGGCGGATTTCCCATATATCATCTTTATCACCTGCCGCGAAATAAATATACCATTTACCGAAAAGATAATGAATTTCCGGTGCCCATACATGCAGGCTCATAGGGCCGGATTCATGTTTTCGCCATACTACAATTTCCTCAGCGTCCACCAGGCCGGCCAAAGTATCTGCCCGGCGAAGCACCACGCTGTCATATGCGGGCACACTGGCCGTGAAATAATAACAGCCTGACGGGGCTTTCAGCACGTACGGGTCAGCCCTTTGTGCAATCCATATTTCGTTGTATTTCAGGTTGCCGTTTTCTTTTTCCATAATGACTCCATTTCTGCGCTGCCATTTGCCATACACCTTCCTCCGCCAAGGAAAACTCCCAAATCCTTATTAGAAAATGCCCAGCAGCGCCAACATCTTTTACCATTTTTTATTTATAGCCGGACAGTAGTTTTTCGCTACCGCAGCCCTCATTTCCACAAAACAGCCGCATATCCGGCACATGCCGTTTAACAGGCTTTCACATTGACGGCAGAGCGATAGGCGTTCCTGATAAAGGGCATCCGGCGCTTTTATGTCTTCATCCAGATTCTTAATATATTCATACATATTCTCAAAGTATGCGGCATCCGGCATATCCTTTGTCAGGCATTTCCTGCAAAATCTTTTTGCCGTGCCAAAAGAAGCAAATGTCTGACCTGCAAAAGGTGATTTTTCATACATCCCCTAAGCCTCCACTTCAATATGGACTACTGAGCACGGGGGAAGAATGACATTTATGATTCCATTTTCCATAATGGAAAATGCATGGTATTCTTCTTCTTTTATATTCTCCGGATTTTCAAAAGTATTATAGGAATCCATCGCCCCGGTCAGGATAGTCGCTCTGGCTTTTTCTGCTTTTTTTGCAAAAAACAGGATTTCCAAATCTTTCTCTTCGGTTATGGACAAATTGCCCAGGGTAATGTGGATATTTCCTTTTTCATCCATAGAAACAGATTCGCTGATATCTGGAACTTTATAGTCATCTGTTCCAATTTCCGTTGTTTCCGCAAAGCTGTCCAGAAGCTGCCCGTTCTGGTGATGCTTATACATACGGAAGATATAATAAGTGGGCGTCAAAAGCATTTTTTCCCCTTCCGTCAAGACCATAGCCTGCAATACATTGACGACTTGGGCGATATTAGCCATCTTTATCCGGCGGCAATGCTTATTGAAAATATTCAACGATATACAGGCCACCAAGGCATCCCTCATGGTATTCTGCTGATAGAGGAAGCCAGGATTGGTGCCCGGCTCCACATCGAACCAACAGCCCCACTCATCGACAATCAAATCTATTTTTCTTTCAGGGTCGAAGATGTCCATGATTCTCCCATGCTCTTCGACAAGCTGTTCGATGAACATGGCTTTATACATAGTGCGGAACCATTCCGCTTCATCAAATCGGGTAGCGCTCCCCTTATTATCCCAGCCGCCCGGATGAACGTAATAGTGAAGGGATATCCCGTCCATATGTCCATGGAATTTTGCTTCCGTATGGTCATGGGCGGCAGCCATTACTTTTTCCGTCCAGTGGTAATCGTCCACATTGGCCCCACAGCATATTTTGTAGATAGGGGCATCTACATTGTACTGTTTTACAAAAGTCTGGTATCTCCGGTAAAGGTTGGCATAATACTCCGGCGTCATATTCCCGCCGCATCCCCAGTTTTCATTGCCAACACCGAAATAGTCCACACGCCAGGGCTTTTCCCGGCCGTTTTTTCTCCTCAGGTCAGCCAGGGGGGATACCCCGTCAAAGGTCATGTACTCTATCCATTCAGCCATTTCCTGCACAGTGCCGCTTCCAACATTTCCATTAATATATGTTTTGCACCCCAATTGGCTGCAAAGTTCCATAAACTCATGGGTGCCAAAGCTGTTGTCCTCCAGCACATCCCCCCAATTGGTGTTAATCATTTTCTTCCTATCCTCTTTCGGTCCGATGCCATCCTTCCAATGATATTCATCGGCAAAGCACCCGCCGGGCCACCGCAGCACGGGAATATCCAGTTCTTTTAAAGCCTCCACCACATCAGTGCGCATCCCGTTCACATTGGGGATGGGGGAATCTTCCCCTACATAAAGCCCTTCGTAGATGCACCTTCCCAGATGTTCCGCAAAATGCCCATATATTTCTTCATGTATTTTCCCTACTTTTTTATTCTCGTTAATAAATAGTTTTGGCACTTAAATTTCCTCCCAGATGAACAAATATTGATAAAATAATTTAGGTTAATATAAATTCTATAAGAAATATGCCAATTTGACAAGTAGATTATGAAAGAAATATTGAACAAAAATAACAAATTATTTTATATAAAATGTTTTATCTAAAATATTTTAATATTTATCAAAATTTCTATTGACACACCAAAATATAAATTGTATATTATTTACATAAGAAAGAGATATTAAGCAAAAAAAGTGCACAAGTTGACGAAGCTAAAATTGGTTATTTTTTATAAATAGCGGAAATTTGTCGCATATTTTTGCTTTTTATATATCTTTCTAAAATATTTCAATTCTGAAAACAAGGAGAATCTAAGGATTCAAAAAAAGTAGACAAGGAGGAATGAATCATGAAAAAGAAATTGGTAAGCACATTTTTGAGCGTAGCAATGGCAGCATCTCTTTTATTGGCAGGATGCGGGGCAGGGTCAGATTCCGCAACGGAAGCTTCCACAGACGAAGGGGATACCGCAACAGAAGCACCGGCAGAGCAGACAGCGGTCATTGATGCCGGCGCCGGCGAAGACGCTACGGAGATGGAGTACTGGACTTTCGTAGAACTTCACGGACAGCACTTTGAAACGATGCTTCAGAAATGGAATGAAGCCAACCCTGACAGACAGATTAAGCTGAATGTAACAGTAATGCCTTATGATGACATGCACAACAAACTGCTGATTGCAGTTCAGACCGGAGAAGGCGCACCGGATATTTCCGATATAGAATTGGGAAGATTCCCTGATTTCCTGGCCGGCGATGATGTTCCTCTGGAGGCTTTGAACGATGTGGTAGAGCCTTATATGGATACATTGGTATAATCCCGTCTGGAAATTTACAGCAAAGGAGATACTGTATATGGTTTCCCTACCCACGTAGGTGCTATGGTTGCTTTCTATAATACAGAACTTCTGGAAAAGGCAGGCATTGACTATACTACCATCAAGACATGGGATGATTTCAAGGAAGCAGGTATCAAGCTTTATGATGAAACAGGCGTTTATATGTGTACGGCAGATACTTCCGCTACATGGCAGGAATCCATTCTCCTTGCACAGGCAGGCACTGATTTCGTAGACGAAAACGGCAACCCTCAGGTCAATTCTCAGGCAATGATTGACGGCCTCACAATGTGGAAAGAGTGCTGTTCCTCTGTTTCCAGAATTACTTTATCGAAGGTATGACGGCAGGGGCTGTAAAAGGATAAAAGAATATCCTGCCAAAAGTCAATTATGAGAAAAAGAAAGTATCTCCGGTTATGTTACTGTAACCGGAGGCACTTATATATTACAGGAAAGGAATTATTTATGAACAGGACAAAAAGGGGTGTTTTTATCGTATTAAGCCTTACCATCTTGCTTCTGGCCGCAGGCTGCGGCAACCGCCAAAAGGCGATGCCGAAAGTTCCTCTATCGGAAATCGCCGTAAAAGATTTCAGTGCCGGCGCCAGCATCCATGACCCTTCCATTATCCTGGGGGAAGACGGAAAGTATTATATTTTCGGTTTCCATATGGAAGCGGCAGTTTCCGGCGACTTACATAAATGGAATACCATCGCCTCCGGCGTTAACGGCAAAAATCCTTTATTCAGCAGTTTATTTGAGCCGGATTACCAAGCTTTCTCATTTGTGGGGAAAAATGAGGAAGGGGGCTATTCCGTCTGGGCACCGGATGTCATATATAATGAAACAATGGGAAAATATATGATGTACTTCTGCACCACCTCATCTTATATTAAGTCTAATCTCTGTTTTGCCCTATCGGACCAATTGACCGGGCCTTATGAATATGTGGATACGATTATGTATTCCGGTTTTACAAAGGGAATTATTGACCAGACTAATTTTTATGATGTTATGCCGGCAGACGCCGATATATCCCCTTATTTCCTGCGCCCCTCCCAGTTCAATAATCTACAATGGCCTAATTGTATCGATCCTGCGCTGTTTTTTGATGACGAGGAAAGGCTTTGGATGGTTTACGGCTCCTGGTCGGGCGGAATCTTTTTGCTGGAAATTGATAAGGAAACCGGATATCCCATCCATCCTGCATCTTCCCCCGACAATGATACGGATGCCTATTATGGCAAACGGCTGGCCGGCGGGATGCACAATTCCATTGAGGGGCCTTATGTCTTGCATGAAAAGGAAAATGGATATTATTACCTTTTTGTGTCCTATGGCTCCCTCACCAGCGAAGGCGGTTATCAAATCAGGCTGTTCCGTTCCCAGTCTCCCGAAGGCCCTTACACGGATGCTGCCGGAGAACAGCTGGGAGGCGTAAATGACCACAGCCCCTACGGCGTTAAATTAATGGGAAATTATATGCTGCCCAGCAATCCCAAGGCATATATGGCCCCTGGCCACTGTTCCGCTTTCACTGATAAAGACGGGAAAATGTATGTAGTATACCACACCCGTTTCGACGACGGCTCCGAATATCATGAGCCCAGGGTACACCAGCTGTTTCTCACAGACAATGGATGGCTGGCCGCCGCCCCCTTTGCCACCTCCGGGGAGGCTCTTAGCGAACAGGGCTTTTGCACTGCCGATATGGCCGGCACATGGCATTTGCTGAACCATAACCTTGCCATAGACAGCAGCATCAATACAAGTCAACCGGTTTCCGTTGACCGGAAAGGAAATGTCTCCGGCCAGGATATACATCTGACTGTACAGGAAAATACTAATTATGTCACAGTTACTATTGATGGAATCGACTATCATGGGGTAATTATAGATATGAGAGACGAAGCCGGCAACGATACACGATGCATCACGGCCATCGGCGATAATAATCAAGCTATATGGATGGTTCATTATAAATCCGCAGCCTCCTGATTTAAGGCAGTTGCAGTCCGCAAAGCAATGTTACATCCGGAATCTGCATATTGCAAGATGCCGGAGCAGTGATATTATATTCGGTATCTGCATATTGTGAAACTCCAGAGCAGTGGTACTATATCTGTCATCTGTCCATCCACAATGCGATAATGCAGCGGTACTGCGTCCAACCTTACAGGCGTACAGATGCCGTAAATATCAGATGTGTTTACCTAAAACTATTCCCTTATCCTTTCATCAGCACCACACTTTCATAGGGCCTTAATTCCCCCACTTTATCCGGCAGTTTCTCACATGGATAGTTTCCGATTAGCCGCAAGAACCCCTGGCAGGAAATTGCTTCCTTCAAATCCGCATTTTTATCCGTCATATTATTTAAAACCAGCAATTCCTGTCCTCCCAGGACTCTTTTATAAGCAAATATTTCCGGCCTCATCCCATGTAAAAATTCGATGCTCCCTTCCTGGATTATCGGATACTTTTTCCTTAATCGGATGAGTTCCCGGTAATAATTCAGGACAGAATCCGAATCCTGCTCCTCTGCGGCCGCATTGATATATTTATAATTTTCCGGTATTCCAATCCACGGTTCATTTTCCGAAAATCCGCCGTATTTTCCGCTATTCCACTGCATGGGTGACCGACTGTTATCCCGGGATCGCTGCCCTAATATTTCCAGCGCTTCCTCCCTGCCCTTACCCTCCTGCAGCAAAATATGGTAATAGTTGATGCTTTCCACATCCCGGTATTCCCCAATCTCCTTATATCCCGGATTGGTCATCCCCAATTCCTCCCCCTGGTAAATATAGGGTGTACCCCGGAGCAAGTGAATACAGGAAGCCAGCATTTTTGCCGATTCTTTCCAGTATTCTTTTTCATCTCCCATCCTGGAAACAATTCTCGGCTGGTCATGGTTACACCAGAATACCGCATTCCATCCATTGTGCTTTTCCATTTCGGTCTGCCATGCCTCAAATATTTTTTTCAATTTCCCAAAGTCCGTCTTTTCCAGTTCCCATTTATTCCCATCTTTATAATCCACCTTCAAATGATGAAAGTTAAAGCACATGGATAATTCCTTTTCCTCCGGGTTGGAATATCGGATGCAGTGTTCCAGGCTTGTGGATGACATTTCCCCCACTGTCACCATATCATGGATTCCCGTATCTGCCACCAGTTCCTTCAGAAATTCATGCATGCGGGGGCCATCGGAATAGAATCTTCTCCCATCCCCTTCCCAGTCATCTTCAAATATTTCAGGTTTGGAAATCAGATTTACCACATCGAACCGGAATCCTTTAACCCCTTTCTTTTTCCAGAACCGGATAATTTCCTTCATGTCTTCTCTCACTTTAGCATTATTCCAGTTCAAATCCGCCTGTGTCACATCAAATAGATGTAAATACCATTTTTTCAACGTGGGAACATACTCCCATGCGGAGCCCCCGAACTTTGACTCCCAATTAGTAGGGGGCACATCCGGTTCCCCCTCCTTAAAAATATAATAGTCCATATATTCCTTTTCGCCGGCCAATGCCCTGCGAAACCATTCATGCCGGGTGGATGTATGATTGAACACCATATCCAGCATGATTCCAATCCCCCGCTTTTCCGCTTCCCCAATCAATTCCTCCACATCTTCCATAGTTCCGAAAATCGGATTGATATTTCTGTAATCCTCCACATCATAACCATTGTCGTTCATAGGGGATACGAAAAAGGGAGTGCTCCAAATATAATCAGCGCCCAGGCTTTTTATATAGTCCAGCTTTTCGGTAATGCCTTTAATATCGCCAATTCCGTCTCCGTTGCTGTCATAAAAGGATTTTGGATAAACCTGGTATATCGTACTTTTTTTAAAATCTTCCATAATGATGCCCTTCCTTTCCTCCCAAAAATAGTCCAAGTCCAGCACACGCCTTAAAATACTATCTGCCTCCAAACCCCCGCGCGTAGGGCATGCCGGGCAAATACATCTTATCGAATCTATAGGAAAGTTGCCACTGCAGTACTTCCGGCCTTTCCGTGAACGCCTGTATGGAACTGAATATCCCATCTCCTACTTCTTTCAGTTCAATCACTTTTCCTGTAAGAAATGCAGTAAGCCGGCCTTCCATCGTTTGAACCGTATTTGCCCCTCCATTTTCAGATTCTTCTACTATGGATTCCTCCATTGCGGATTCTTCTTCCTGCCCGGAAAGGCGTTTTTGCTCTGCAACCGTTGTAAGTACCAGCGGCACCGCTGCTGCAATCGCCATGCAAACCGCAAAGCTGGCCATGGAGCCCGGCTGTATGGAAAGAATCCCCGGCAGCCCGCCCACGCCGATAGCGTTGGCTGTTGTTCCTGTAGCTACGCAAACCACTGCCGCACAAGCCGAACCAATCATACCACATACAAACGGGAAAACATATTTTAAATTAATACCGAAAATAGCCGGTTCTGTTACACCGAGATAGCAGGAAATACAAGCCGGTACGTTTACTTCCTGTGCCTCCGCATTTTTCCTTTGGAGTACAATCATCCCCAAAACAGCAGAGCCCTGAGCGATATTGGACAATGCAATCATAGGCCAGAGCATTGTTCCGCCATAATCCGCAATCAACTGTAAATCAATGGCGTTGGACATATGATGCAGTCCGGTAATTACCAATGGCGCATACACAAAGCCGAAAACTGCCCCGAAAACCACTTTGAAAGAACCGGTAATCCCTGCATAAACTACTGTAGATATCACGGAGCCTATCTTCCAGCCCACCGGACTGAGTACAAAATGCGCTGCAATCACCGCCAGCAAAAGGCTGCAGAAAGGAACTACAATCATGGATATTACCTGAGGCGTTATCTTACTGAAAAATTTTTCCAGGTATACCAAAGTAAATGCTGCCAATATGGCCGGGATGACCTGCGCCTGGTAGCCAATCATATTTACCGTAAAATATCCAAAATTCCATACCGGAATATCGCCAGCCGCTGTTCCGGCTACGGCATATGCATTTAACAGCTGGCCCGATACCAATGTCAGGCCCAGTACGATTCCCAGCATTTGTGTAGTGCCCATTTTCTTCGTTACCGACCAGCAAATACCTACCGGCAGCATATGGAAGACTGCTTCCCCAATGAGCCACAAAAAGCTGTCTATACCCGCCCAAAACTGGCTGATATCGCATAATGTTTTCGTTCCGTTTTCGAAAAGGTAAAGGCTGTCAATACAGTTTCTAAAGCCTAAAATCAAACCGCCTGTGATGATGGCCGGGATCAAAGGAGCGAATATCTCGGCCAATGCCGTAATCATCCTCTGTAAAGCATTCTGGTTCTGCTTTGCGGCCTTTTTTACCGCATCCTTTGATACTCCCTCTGTCATTCAGGACAAACCTCATCCGTGTCATACAGTGCGATACTGCAGCAATGTTTTCTTTGCCCCCGACATGCTGCAATAGTTCTTTTGCGTCTTCCATGTACTTACCCATTTCCTACCTCCTGATTTTTAGGTTATTGATTACTGGTTATTGAGTATTACTGCTTTGTGTTTTGTGCTTTCCGCTTCAATCTTTCTTGTTCAAACAAGTTCTATAATCAATTTATACCACGCTTGTTTAAACATGTCAATAAGAATTACTCAAGTTGTTTAGACAAATCTTATTTTCCTTGACTTTTATCCTCCACAAATTATAATAAAGATATAAATGTTTAAACAAGCGAGGTCTATTTGCAATGCCCAAGAAAAAATATAATGAAATATATCGCAGCCTAAAGGAGAAAATAGAAACCGGCGAATACGAGTTCCAGGAAATGCTGCCTTCCGAGAACCAGCTGATTTTAACCTATGACTGTTCCCGCAACACTATACGGCGGGCAATCGGAGCCCTTGTTATGGAAGGTTATGTGCAGACTATGCAGGGAAAAGGGGTCCGCAATATTTTCCGTCCTGCCTTGCAGACTTCTTTTACCATCGGCGGCATTGAATCTTTTAAAGAATCCGCACTCAGAAACCATCAGATTCCTAAAACTCAGGTTCTGCATTTTGCAGAAATTATTGCTGACGAAAAAGTAGCCGGCAGGACGGGATTTCCTGTCGGCTCCGAATTATATTATATTCAGCGTCTTCACTATCTGGATGAGAAGGCTTTGATTCTTAATCATAACTATTTTTTGAAAAATATTGCGGTAAACCTGACGAAAGAGATTGCAGAAGGCTCAATCTATGAATATCTGGAAAATGGGCTGCATCTTTCCATTGTCACCAGCAAACGGGTGATGACGGTGGAAAAAATGACGGAGATTGACGAAAAGTATCTTGATTTAGGGGATTACAACTGCCTTGCGGTAGTGAGCAGCCAGACTTTCAACAGCGATGGCATTATGTTTGAATACACCCAATCCCGCCATCGCCCCGACTTTTTTCGTTTTCAGGACAATGCAGTCAGGCGTAAAGATATGGCATAGAGGTTTCTCTTCTATAATGCAATCGTGCAGGGAAGATTTTCTCCCTACTCGCCGCGCGGGGCACACGTTATGTAAGCAACAATTTCATCTGTGCACCCCTGCGCTTAAAAACAACCGCCGGCATCCCTCTTTAGGGCTATCGGCGGTTTCTCCACTCCACAATTATAAATATGCCTCCG
>BLLT01000072.1 GCA_011958945.1 Lachnospiraceae bacterium
GCTTTACCTTGGGGACAGCCCACCATAAACAGGTCGCGCAGAAATGGCTTGCCGAGTTCCAGATCAACGCCGCTATGGAGGATATTATTTTAACGTCCGGTACACAAAACGCGCTGGCGATTGCGCTTCTTTCCCTGTTTCGGGCCGGAGATAAGATTGCCACTGATACCTATACTTATTCCAATTTCATCACTCTTGCAAAGCAGCTTAATATCCAGTTGATACCGATAGAGGCCGACGGACAGGGTATGCTGCCGGACGCGCTGGAAAAGCAGAGGAAGCTGCATGAAATAAAGGGGATTTATTTAATGCCCTCCTGCACAAATCCCACGGGGATCACCATGCCGTCAGAGCGCCGGAAAGCAATCAGCCAGATTATCAGCAGTCAGGACATGGTTCTGATTGAAGATGATACCTACGGCTTTATCGCGGACGATAAAATCCCGCCGATGGCAACCATGATCCCCGCGCACACCATTTACCTGCACGGAATTTCAAAATCCCTGTCTGCCGGGCTGCGGATCGCTTATCTGGTGTTTCCGCACCGCTTCCAGAAAACCTTTTTGAATACGGCCAATAACATTAACCTGAAAATCCCGCTGCTCAACGCGGAGATTGCAAGTGAGCTGATTGCAGGCGGGGCCGCGCGGGAGATCATCGACAAGAAGTGTATGCTGTCAGAGGAACGGGGCCGCCTGTATACCAGATACTTTCCAGAACAGCCGCCAACGAATCCGTACAGCTTCTTTAGGTGGCTTCCGCTCCCCGCAGGCTGCAACGGCTACAACTTTGAAGTGCAGGCAAAAAATCACGGCGTAAAGGTATTGTGTTCAGACCGTTTTGCGGTGGGGAATACCGCCCAATTCGCCGCGATCCGGCTGGCTACCTGCTCCCCCCGGACAATGGCCGATCTGGAAAACGGTTTGCAGATTATTCAAACGCTTATAAAGGAAAATCAGACGGTGATCCAGCGGGAGGAATTTATCATTTGAGTTGACACGACAACAGGAATTATAAACTGTAATAAAAGTGCATATTACGTCATTCCCCGCGCATAGTATGAACTATACAATGTAAAGGGGTGAAATGATATGGCGAAAGGAACAGAATATCCCGGTTTTGAAACGCTTGGAGCGGACATCAAAGAAGCGCGGAAAGCATTGGGATTGTCCCGCAGGGCATTGGCTGAACAAGTCAGTATTGATCCCCGGTATCTTGCAAATATAGAAAACAGCGGCGATCTTCCCAGCGTCCCGGTACTTTATGAGCTGGCGAGGATATGCAAGCTCCCCATAGAACGCTACTTCCACCCGGAAGCAGAGCCAGAGGGCAGCGAACAGCGCCAGAGGGTCGGCCACAAATTAAAGCTGTGTCCCGAACCGTATTTGCCGATTATCGAGGGAGCCATTGACGGAGCTATCAAAATCAAAGAGTAGAGGACGTGAAAAGCGTTCTCTATTTTTTGTGCTTTTATCGCTTCCAGCCCGCATTTGGCGGGCATTTTTTTGTGGCGGAAACGCCTTATAGACGTAGAAACGGTAACGTAGCAAGCATAGGAAAAGAGTACCCTTTTCCGTATTTCTGCCCGCCCGGTCGGTCAGAAATTGCTTGTTGGGAAGTGTCCCAAACCCTCTATGAGAACGGAAAGGAGCGAAAAACCATGAACGGACGCAAAAGGACAATACAGGTCAAATTCTATGTGACAGAGGAAGAAAGGAAACTGATTGAGGAAAAAATGAAGCTCGTCCCCACAAGCAACATGGCGGCGTATCTGCGCAAGATCGCCATTGACGGGTACATTATCCAAGTAGACCACACGGACATAAAAGCAATGACAGCGGAGATACAGAAGATCGGGGTCAATGTCAATCAGATCGCACGTCGCGTAAACGCGACGGGAAACGCCTACAAAGAGGATATAGAGGAAATCAAGGGGGTGCTTGCGGAAATATGACGGTTACAAAGATTAAGCCTGTTAAAAGCACTCTAAGCAAAGCCCTTGACTATATCGAAAACCCGGACAAGACGGACGAAAAAATGCTCATATCCTCTTTCGGGTGCAGCTATGAAACGGCAGATATTGAGTTTGGCTATACCCTCTCGCAAGCGCGGGATAAGGGCAACAACTTAGCCTTTCACTTGATACAGTCCTTTGCTCCGGGAGAAGTGGACTATCAGAAAGCCCATGAGATCGGGCGGCAGCTTGCCGACGCGGTAACAAAGGGGCAGCATGAATATGTACTCACGACACACATTGACAAGGGGCATATACACAATCACATTATTTTCTGCGCGGTCAACTTCGTAGATCATCACAAGTATGTTTCCAACAAGCGGACGTATTACGGCATACGGAACATGAGCGACAAGCTGTACCGGGACAACGGGCTTTCTGTGGTCGTCCCCGGCAAGGGAAGCAAGGGAAAGAGCTATGCAGAATACCAAGCGGAGAAAACCGGGACAAGCTGGAAAGGCAAGCTGAAAATCGCCGTGGACGCGCTTATTCCCCAAGTTTCCAGCTTTGAGGAACTATTGCAGCGGTTACAGGCGGCGGGCTATGAGATCAAGCCGGGAAAATATGTGTCATGCCGCGCACCGGGGCAGGAACGCTTTACCCGCCTAAAAACCCTCGGCGCAGACTATACAGAAGAAGCCATAAGGGAACGGATAGCGGGCAAGCGCACCCGCGCCGCCAAAGCTCCAAAGGCAGAGCGTAGGGGCGTTAATCTTCTCATTGACATTGAGAACAGTATCAAGGCGCAGCAGAGCCGGGGCTATGAACAGTGGGCGAAAATCCACAATCTGAAACAGGCGGCAAAGACTATGAACTTCCTTACCGAAAACAAGATTGAACAGTACGCCGATCTGCTTACCCGGATAAAGGAAATCGCCACGGCAAGCGAACAGGCGGGGGACAGCCTAAAGGAAGCGGAAAAGCGTCTTTCGGATATGGCGTTGCTCATTAAGAATGTCACTACCTACCAAAAGACAAAGCCCCTCTATGAAGCCTACCGCAAAGGAAATGTCCCTGTCTTTAAATTTATTCTCCATGACACATTCCCTCCACCAGCCACCGGAGTGTTTTTACCGTATCATTCCTCCATTTGCAGACAGTGCTTTTTGCCAGACCGAGGATTCCCCCAATCTCCCTGTCCGTCCATCCGATGAAGTAATACATCAGCACAATCTGTAACTGTCTGTCCGACAGTTCCCTTAATGCCTGTGCCAAATCACCGTCCACTATGCCGATTTCATAACCCATGACATAAAAATAGTCAGCGTGGTATGTATCAAAGATTTTATCAACCGTTTCCAACTGCTTTTCGGAAAACATCTCCATGTGCGATTCCCGTTCCGCCATGCGCTTGCGTTCGTTGTAATAGTTAATTTTTTCGTATCTCAATGCCATGCGGCAGTATGTCACAAACTGGCGTACCACCCTGTCTTTTTTATCTTTGTTTATCAATGTCCTGTCCTCTATTTCTGAAAAATTGATTTATCTGAAACGAAGTTAGGACTGGCGGGGAACGGCAGTGTATTGTTGCTTTTAGAAACAGAAAAGCGCTCATTGGTTTTCTTCCAACAAACGCTTTCCCGCCTAAGTTTCAGTGTAAATATTCCTTTTTCCTAATTTGGGACAACTTCCAAATCAAGCTCTTCTGCAATTTTTCTTATAGTTTTTGCCGAATTGTGAAGTTTCTCCATTTCCTTTTCATTCAAAGAAATAGGAACATGGGTTTCGATTCCGTCTGCCCCTATAATAGCGGGCATACTAAGGGCAATTTCTTTAATCCCATAATTTCCATGCATGATGGAAGATACTGGAAGAATAGATTTTTCATCCCTTACAACGCATTCACAGATACGCTTAACCGACATAGCAATTCCATAATAAGTAGCCTGCTTTTTAGAAATAATATCATAAGCGCTGTTTTTTACATCTTCCGCAATCTCCCGCATTGCTTCCTCATGGTTGAAATGTCCACGCATCTCACAAAAATCATTCAATGGAATACCAGATATATTCGTGCTGCTCCATGCTGCAATCTCACTATCCCCATGTTCGCCAATGATAAAGGAATGAATGCTACGGCTGTCTACCCCTAAATGTTTACTAAGCGCATATTTTAGCCTTGCGGTATCAAGAACCGTCCCGGAACCAATTACTCTTTTTTCAGGAAACCCGCTCAGCTTTACAGCAGCATAAGTAAGAATATCAACCGGATTTGACACAATCAGCAATATTCCTTTAAAATTGCGCTTTGCAATTTCAGGAATGATGCTTTTGTAGATAGCAACATTTTTATGTACTAAATCGAGCCTTGTTTCATTCGGCTTCTGGTTTGCCCCGGCAGTCACAATGACAATAGAAGCATCCATCAGGTCATCATAGCCTCCTGCATAAATCTTCATCTGTCCGGCAAACGGAACGCCATGCGAAATGTCCTTTGCTTCTCCGTCTGCTTTATCATAATTTGCATCAAGAAGCACCATTTCAGTGAACAGCCTGCTCTGCATCAGTGTAAATGCTGTTGCAGCGCCTACAAATCCACAGCCGATGACTGCTGCTTTTCTTGGGTTAATTGTTTTTATCATCTCTATTCCTCCCATTCAATAGCGGAAACAGGACAGGAACGAACGGCATCCTGTACCATGCTTTCGTTTTCCGGTGCAGAGTCCTGATACCCCTCCGCCTTATCATCGTCATTCATACGGAATACATCAGGTGCCATCCCAACACACAGCCCGCATCCAATACAAGCATTCTGATCTACATTCACCCTCATGCAATTCATACTTTTTGTCATCAATCGTAATCTCGCCAACGCCATCCAAACAAATCACAAAGGCATCACCACTGGACTCATGGCTGCTGATTTCTTCTCCCTTGTCAAAAGAAAACAATGTGACACTCAGCGCATTATTTTGTGCTAAAGTCCTACTTACAACCTGATTGCTTTGGTAAGCAACCTGTTCTTTTAAAACTAAAATTTCTGCCTTGTCTATATTTTTTATTTTTTCCATACTGTTCGTTTGCTCCTTCCCTCAGTCTGATTTTTAACCACCCGTTCAAGATGTTTCTGTTTTCACCTCAAACCCATGTTTCTCAAAAGTTTCAAAAACTTTGTCCATAGGAATATTTTTTATGGCAGCTTCATTTGGTATCGTCATTACCTTACCCATTACAGCTAAAGACATAGGCTTTATAATTTCCTTAAACCCTGCTTCTGCCAATACCTCTTTTATTTCAGGATTTTCACTTACCAGCTCTGAAACTGTTTTTGTGAAATCAACAACTTTACCCATTCGCCTATCTCCTTTTTTCTAACCATGTAATATATTTCTCCTGTATGCCGTCCTGTTCCGCTTTTTTCTCAAACGCTCTTGTCTGTTCATCAATCTGCGCTTTGCATTCCTCTGACAGTGTTCGTAATGCATAAGTGTAGCAGACGGTATCTTCTTTCTCAATGTGACGCTGCAATAAATCCACATAACCCGATGCATGGGTGACGATATCCAGCTTTCCTTCTGTAGTCGGAACACTGGCATACTGCTTAACTGCGTTCTCCAATTCCCCGATATGGAATCTTCCGAAGTCATGTTCCACCAGCATTCCATTGCGCACCAGTTTTTCTGCAACAGGATCGGAATTATTAAGCATAAACCGAAACAATATCTGTTCTTCCTTTCCATGATGATGCTTGTCTGCATAAGTTTTTGCAAAATCAATACACTCCAGGAACTCCTGAACATCAATGTCTGCCCCCTCAATCACAGCACAGCAGGTTCTCCTTAAATGCTTAGTCAGTGCTACGATATTCTCATGTTCTTTCATCAGTAAATCAATTCCATACATTATTTATCCCTCCTTAATCAATGTGAATGTCTGATTTCCTAAATATTTGTAGGAAAAACCGCTGCCCTCCAAAATACCTGCGATCAGCCTCTCCTTCAGGTCATAATAATGACTGACATCTCCTTGTAATGCTTCCCAATATGGCAAATGTATATCCACAGTCTGTTTCCATACTACTGCCTCCTGACTTATGGAAACCACAGTATTAACCCTGTCACAAGGCATTCCGTTCAATAGCAGATTATCCAAATGCCTATAAACTTCTTCTGCGCTTGTTTTCCCCGACAGTTTCCTGCTCCGTCCATACTCATATGCAGCATTCGCAATATCCGGCATACCTTCAGAATGGGCATCCATCGTTGAGATGACCAGAAAAGCAAGGCGGTTATCAGCGGCAGCGATTTTATCCTGTAACCAGCCATGTATATTACTGTTATCAATCATATTTTCAAGACTGCCTTTCTCCACCGCCCCATACTTTTGTTCCATTTCGGAAAGAATGCCATCATCATACCCGTTTTTTCTTATCATATCTGATAATCTTTCAACTAGCCCGTTTTGGAACTCTATTTTTCCGTATAGCCAGTGATGAATCGAACCTAAAAATGCGCTCATTGCACTCCTCCTATGAATTCAGCTTTTTCAAGAGTTCATCGGCATCCAGCCCATGCACCATGCAGGCATCCGCAAGGCTCTCCATCTGTGAGGACGGGCACCCTAAACAGTGCATCCCCATCTGCATCAACACCTCTGCCGCCTCCGGTTTGGTTCTTAAAATTTCTCCAAGTAACATTTCCTTTGTGATTGCCATATTATTTTTCCCCTATCTTTCTTTCCTGTTACAACACTTGCACTTCCTGATTTTTTTCGCCAAACTTTTCTTTTATCTCGGTGCAGATTTCTTCCCTGCTTATGCCTCTTTGTTCCTGCGTCTTAATCATCTTATACGCTTGAAAAAGCGGTGAAGGTCCAATTTCCGAGCTGAAAAATCCGATTCCCTGATTCCATGCCAAAAGTTCAAACACATCATCCAGCGCTGCGGATTCAAGACCATAGATATATGCCTTTACCAGTTCCCGCACAGCCTGCCTCATTCTTCCTGCGCCAACTGCATTTGTCAGGGAAAGGAGCAGACGCATTTCATAGGGGAGAGTGCGCTTCTCACTCTGCCATGTTGCCTGCCAAAAATCCGCCGCGATACGCCCTAAGTCCTCATCAATCATAGGATAATTCAGCAATGCAAGCGGACGGTATGGTGCAGAGCCTTCCGGCTCTTTTTCCTCTGTCCGGTAAAACCAGACATGAAACTCATTTTCTGCCAGCTTCTCTGTATGATGTATATACCCCAGCATATCCATCTCCTTATATAGCGGGTAAGGTTCAAAAGTCTGTATGACCTCAATTCCCTCCCCGGCTTTTAGCGTCATGGCACGTCTTTGTAAGCCGGGAAAGAAATTTCCCTGCACATGGCGTACATCCACTTTGAAGAAGTCTTTCTTTTTATCCTTCCATTCCTCGTACTTTATCATGATATCCTCCTTTATTTATTTTCTTGCTTTGGTGATTACATTATAGTAAAATAAGCAGAGCAAGTATGTTTGAATTCAAACAAAGAGGTGAGATTTTGGAAAAATTTTTAAACGTATTAAAAAAATGCCCGCTGTTTGCAGGATTATCCGATGACGAGATTTTAACCTCGCTAAAGTGTATCGGAGCAAAAGTCAGAAAAAACGCCAAAAATCAATACATCCTTCAGGCAGGAGATTGTACGGACTGTATCAGCCTGCTTGCGTCTGGAACTGCTTTAGTCATTCAGGAAGATTTATGGGGAAACCGGAACGTTATGACAAATCTTATGCCGGGCGACTACTTTGCCGAACCCTTTGCCGCCATTCCTGATGCAGTTCTCAGCGTCAGTGTTGTTGCGACAGAAAATTGTGAAATTGTGGAAATAAATATGAACCGCCTGATTACCATGTGTTCCGCTGCCTGCAGCCATCATAACCGCCTGATTAAAAACCTGATTACAGCTTTTTCCCAAAAGACACTGTTGTTTAACGAGAAGATAACGCACATGAGCAAGCGAAAAACACGTGATAAGCTGCTTTCCTATTTATCTGCTGAAGCAGCCAGACAAGGATCACTTTCTTTTGACATTCCCTTTGACCGCCAGCAGCTTGCCGACTTCCTCTGTGTAGAACGTGCAGCAATGTCTGTAGAATTATCAAAGCTGCAAAAAGAAGGGCTTCTGAAAACCTTTCATTCTCATTTTGAATTAAGTCCAAATGCCACAAATTAAAACAGGTCAATCTATACATAGCAGATTGACCTGTTTACAAAATACATATTTGTTATCAAATCAGCGGTTGCCTTCTGCAATCCCATAAACGGATTGCAGAAGCATTTTTCCTGATGATGTCTTAAAAACACAATCTATAACATTTCTGATATTGGCTTCCTGATATCCGGATTCGTCAGCATTAACCAAATAATCAGCTTCCAGCAAAATCTGGTAATCAATCCCGTCAACCTCCTGAAAAGTATGATGATGTGCGACCAAAAAGATGATACGGTTCACCATCTCGTTCGACAGCCCTGTACCCTTCAGGAATTCTTCAGCTAATACAGCGCCTTCTTTTTCCTGAAGTTTTCCATTTGTATTTCCGTATTTTTCCCGGCACAAAGGACACGCAATATCATGTATAATAGCCGCAATTTCTATTATTCTCTGTTCATCATCCGCTACTTTCTCACACTCTGCAATCGTTTTTGCATAGGCATACACTTTCATAAAATGATTGATATCATGAAGATTTCCTTTTGAATACTTTACCATTTTAACCATGATTTCTGAAACAGTCATATCATTTCCTCCTGTTATCTATACATCGTCTATAACCAATAGTCCACAAACTTACCAGTCACATCGTACAATTAAAAGCCAACCTTATGGCGAATCGTCATCCAAAACATCAATCCGTTCTATTTTAAAGACATTTAATGTGTCCACATCAGGGCAGGCAAAAACCGCTGTCCCCTTCTCCTGTCCGGGTATTTCGCCGCCGTATCTTAAAATATCAATATATGGAAATGCAACATGCATAGCCATAGGACAGAGTTTTCCACGCTCTGTATCAAAATCAAAACTATCACCTATTTTGTGACCCCTATGACATCCTTTCGTGCCTTTTTGATCAATCAATGTGATCTGGATTCCAGGTTTTTTCATATTTTAAGCACCTCCAACTCCTTCTCAATCGGTATTCCCTTATATATATCTGTATTGTTTCTATTGTTTTCAATCAGGCTGCTCACAGTGTCCATGGCTTTTTTTGTACTGTCATACAGGCTGTTTCCCTCCATCAGTTTTCCCAATAAAACGGAAGAAAAAATATCGCCCGTACCCGGAAACCTGACCGGAATGTTATAAAAAGGAATTGTAAATCTTTGTTTCGTTTTATGATCGAAGCCTGCAACCACATCTTTGCCATCCAGCTGAATGCTTGTGATGATTACCGATTTTGCGCCCATATTACCAAGCCTTTGAATCATTTCATCTACCTCCGAGATTGTTGCAGATTCATGATACTCCACTCCTGTAAGTCTGGCCGCTTCAGTATAATTTGGTACAATATAATCGGCTACTCCTACCAGTTTCTTCATATGTGCAACCGTTTGCTCTGTAACTCCATTGTACAAGGTTCCTTCATCTCCCATAATTGGATCAACAAATATCAGGGTTCCTTTCATGCTTTCCTTTCGACAAAATTCTTCTATGATTTTTACCTGCTCCTCTGAAACAATAAAGCCTGTCGCTATCACATCAAAGCAGAATCCCAATTCCTCCCATACTTTAATAGTGTTCTTCATATAATCTGTTGTTTCAAGAATATCGAATTTGCCATAATCCAACGTATTTGATACTAACGCAGTGGGAAGATTATATATTTGGTACCCCATATATGACATCAATGGAAGCATGACCGATAATGCCACCTTTCCATATCCTGCCAGATCATTTATCAACAATACTTGCTTGCCCATTTTCATCATGCCTTTCAGTTAATTCAATTCATCTATAATGAAATAATTATATGCAGGGAGCAGGTTTTCGTCAAGATTTGTGTATACAAGCACCAATATATACATTAAATATCCGCCACACTCCGGAATTTTATGGATTTCTGTTACGTGACTGCTTTTATTGACTTTACCCATTTCACTCAATCCGAAATTCTTATCCCCTGTTCTGCAACTCCCGTAAATGTCTAAGCTGAGCTTCGCTTAATGTTCTCGGTTTCCCAATCCTGACAAGATTTTTGGGTAAAACATAGGTCTTACTTACTTCCGTCCATGACTTTAACCTTATTACCTCTGGAAACTCTTTACATAGCTTATCCATTTTCCGTATCCATGCCAGATTAGCTGTGTAAATTGTTGCTTCGCTTTCATCTGCATTAAAGTTGATAACAACCTCCTGCTCATATCTTGATAATTTCATTCCATGCTCCTTTCTCCAGTACCGAAACTGGCACCAATCCAATTTAACGGTACCCTTCCGGTACCAAATAAATATACTCAATCTTGGGCGGTTTTCTATCATTGCTGTTTTCCCCTTGCTGTTTCCTGACAGGCAACCCTTGTCGGCACTGTGTCGTCCAATATTGGCGCTCAAATTTTCTTAAAATTGGTCTTGGCGGTTTATATCAGCTTGGACAGTCATTCAGTTGTACTGTCATTATCCAACAAAACGCCCTGCTTTCCCGTATATCCACCATGTCAGAAATCTTCCAAAAAACAGATTTTTTCTATCATGCTGGAAATTTTCGGTAGGAATCCGCCTGTTTGTGTGATATTCTGTTTTCGTAAAGGAGAGATTTATCTATGAAAACGCAATTAAGCATACAGGAACGCCTGAAAGACCTGCGTGTAGAAAAGGGAATGACTTTAGAACAACTGTCACAGCAGACAAAAATTCCTGCTTCCACGCTTGGCTCTTATGAATCTGATGATTATAAAGAAATACCCCATAGGAACATCATCGAATTAGCAAAATTCTATGAAGTATCAACGGATTATCTGCTTGGTATGACTGAAAACAGACAGCTTGACAACATTGCCCTGTCCAATCTGCACCTGAGTGACGCTGCCCTGACACTTCTCAAAGACCGCAAAATCAACACACTGCTCCTGTCAGAGCTTATCACTCATGAACAGTTCCGAAAACTCATGCTTGACTTGGAGATATATGTTGACGGTCTTGCTGATATGCAGATCAAATCACTTAATTTTGTGGTGGACACAAGCAGAAAGGCACTGATGAAGCGGCACAATCCTGATGAATACAACCTGCAATTAAACACGCTGAAAGCACAGCACCTTGAACTGAATGAATACTTTTCCCATGTGATTGATGACGATATGCACGCCATTATCAAAGACATCAGGAATGCCCATAAAGGCGATATTGATTCTGCCCCTCCTAAGACCATAACCGAACATTGGGAAGAAATTCTTGAAAAAGCTGAAAACTTTGCAGGCACTTCCAAACAGAAACTTGCTTACATATTCACCCAATTTCTAAAGATTAAACCAACCGAAAAGAATATTGATGATATGGCAGATATTGTGGATTTGTTACGCGATAGAACGCCATTTTGCCGGGGTTAGGTATAAATCCCTGTCCCCGGCAAAAGTGCGCCCGTAAAGCCGCATATAGCAAGGCTCTTTTTGCCCCTACTGCGTAACATGAGGGCATAAAAAAAGCGGCGTTCCTGTTCTCCCGTGTTGGGATAGAGAAACGCCGCGTATGCGTCGTATTCAGTTTTCATTTATTCTTTCTCAATGCTGTGTGCTGGTGGCTGGGCTGGCAGGGTTTCGGGCGGCATATCAAAGCTCTTTCCCTCAAAAGTAGTAAATTGGTAGTAAATTCAGCTTGAAATCCTGCTTGTATGCCCGTAAATCAAGGCTTTTTTGAGATAATCAACCATTTTCCAAAATAAAACCAGCGGTATATCACTCACAGGGCGTAGTGATACTGTTGGTACAATCATACAAACTTAACGGCGTGTGCAATGCGGAAGTTTGCCACATACAGGCAATTCCGACTATATCCACAAAAGGATGCGCACAAAAATCAATTACAAGGGAAGTATAACACAAGATATGGAATCAGTCAACAACTTAAAACTATATATAGTATGAAAGAAATTTAAAAAATTTCTGATTCTTGCAGAAATATCTGGTTTTCACCCTATTTTATTATTATATAGGTCATTTAAAAAGATGCCATAGAACGTACATTGACAATTTCATAGCATGGTACTGGGAGTTATACAGGTGCATGGGACAGGTCTGCCGTAAAAAACCTGCCCCTGCTTAATCGCTGCACAGCACGGCCTGAAAATACGCGGCAGGGACTCCGGCGCAGGAAGTGGCCCAGGGCACCATGTGGATAAAGTCACATACCCACTGCAAAACAGTGGGATATGTGACTCTCGCAACATTCGCCAAATGCCCGTGTGAACACGGCGCTTGGCTCATTGCCCGCGGAAATATATTTTTTGCTAATTGCAGTTGAAATCTCAGCGGTTCACTTCGTATATTATATATGGAGAATATTTTCAAGGATTATGCTGATTCTGTTTCAGCTGCAAGGAAAGGAGCGTATATGGCAGCTGATGAAAAGATCATGAAAACGCCAGCCACTAATGAAAAAAGGACTTATTCTGTCCAGGAGATTGCCGAAATCCTGCAGATCAGCCGCAGTATGGCTTACAATCTCTGCTCTCAGTCCCTCTTTAAAACGGTCAGGGTAGGGAAGTATGTCAGGGTGTCAAAACCTTCCTTCGATGAATGGCTGGACAGCAAATAAAAAAGGAGAATCAGTATGGCATCTATTGTAAAAAGAGGAAAATCATATTCTGTTGTTTATTATCAGGGAACCGGAAAAAAGCGTCAGCAGGTCTGGGAATCCGGACTCAGTTATTCCACGGCCAAAAGCAGGAAAACCCAGATTGAACATGAGCAGGCGACAAATACCATTACTACAGTAGACAGCAGGGATATGACAGTCAGTGAATTTCTTTA
The DNA here is from genome assembly GCA_011958945.1 of Lachnospiraceae bacterium. GTDB lineage: Bacteria > Bacillota > Clostridia > Lachnospirales > Lachnospiraceae > Kineothrix. The sequence continues at coordinate 12,947 of BLLT01000072.1, forward strand.
TGAGTTCATTGAAAAATATGGCCTGAAAAAATGGAGGGCATCTACCTATGACGGCAATAACGGACTGCTGGAGAATTATGTACATCCCTACCTGGGTGACAAAAAGCTCCGTTCTATCAAAACAAAAACGGTAGATGACTACTATCATTTTCTGGAAACAGAGGCAGAGCCAGCTACCAATATGGGGAGGCCCATGCGGGAACACATCACGGCATCTACCATCCATGACATTCATAAGGTACTGCGGTGTGCCTTCAATCTTGCGGTGCGCTGGGAGTATATTAGTAAAAATCCATTCCTTAATGCAACCCTCCCGGAACATCACGAAAAGGAAAGGGTAATTCTGGAGCCGGAGCAGATTTTAAAGGTTCTGGAATTTACCAACCGTCCCGAATATTATGATTATTACTTAATCCACTGTGCGATTCTAATTGCCATTGGATGTACCGTGCGTGGTGGTGAAATCGGTGGTCTGCAGTGGGACAAGATCAATTTTGAAAAACAGATCATCCATTTTGACCGGGCAATCGACAGAGTATCCAAGAAGAACATGGATATGCCGAAGATGAACATTCTTTTCAAGTTCCCAAATCTTTATCCGGGAACCAAGACTATGATTGTTCTGAAACAGCCCAAGAGTGACGACACGATACGAAATGTGGATGTTCCCCAGAGTGTTCTGAATGCACTGCTTGTATTGAAGGAAATGCAGGACAAGCTGAAAAAGGAATTAGGACCGGATGGCTACATGGATTATAACCTTACCATCTGCCAGGCCAATGGTCGTCCCATTATGACAGAACACCTGAATAAACGGTTTAAGGAAATCCTGACTGAAATGAATGACCCTGATATGGATCCCCAGGAAATTGTATTCCACAGTCTGCGTCACACCAGCGCAACCACCAAACTTCTTATGTCCGGAGGTGATTTCAATTCGGTTATGCAGGCTGGCGGATGGTCCAATCTGGAGATGCTGACCAGACGTTATGGGAAACATTCTTTTGCAAGTGAGCGTGAAAAGCTGGCCGGCAAGATGGATGATTTCCTTGATGGCAAAGGTATCAGTGAGCCACAGAAAAATGATAAAGATGAAGCAAATTCCGCAGAACAGGTATTGCAGCAGCTTATGAAATCCAATCCTGAACTGCTAATAGAATTTGCCAGGTCTATCCAAAATGCTAATAAAGAGTAAATCTATTAGCAGACAAATGAACGGATAAAAATACCGTATTAGCAAAAAAGAAAAAATCTGGTGTTTGAGAAGCTTCAAAATGGGAGTTTTATTAGCAGAAAAATGGGCCGGATTATTTGAACATCCGACCATTTAACTCGTATTAGCATGCAGGTTCGATTTTCAGATGTATTAGCATATTAGCAAATCCGAGTTTTGACGCTGAAATGAAGAAAGCCGAAAACCCGCTAAAATCAAGGCTTTCGGCTATGTTTCCAGCGTTCCCGAGGTGACTCGAACACCCGACCTACCGCTTAGGAGGCGGTCGCTCTATCCATCTGAGCTACGGAAACACATATTAAATTATATATCAGCCACCGCAAATTATTTTAACACATATTCAAAACAATATCAACACAATATTTATAATATTTTGTAATATCCGTAACAGTTCAGCCTGCAACTGCGCACTTGCTGCGCGGTTAGCAGCCAATGAATTGGAGCAGCCAGGAATCCGCCCCTTTGCCGTAGGCAAACTTTAAAATGGGCGGATTCCTGTCTGCTATTGGGGCCTCCTATCTGCCATCCCGCCATATCAGGTTCCTCCATCGTCCAATCTCCTCCTCCGTCATAAAGCCATTGGATGTTCCCGTAAACCCAACTTTAAAGGATGCAAACAGCAACGCATTCTTTACTGCAAACACGGAGTCTTTCGTTTTATTATAAAAATGGAGAAAGCAGGAAAATAAAGCATTCCCGGCTCCTACCGTATTCACCGTTTTATGTGTTTTTACCGTATCGTAATGGGCAATAATATTTTTATATTTATCGTATAAAATAAGCCCGGCGGCCCCCTGCCCTAACAAAATGATTTCAGGCCTGTATTTTACCGCCAGTGCCTTGACAAAATCATAAGGCTCCATCCTTAAGCTGTCATCACTGATGTAAAGAATGTCTGCCCCTTTTAAAAAGTCTTCATTATAGCAGACCTTTTCTTCCTTATACTCCCTGATATTCACTGCCACCGGTTTGCGAAGTTCTTTTCCCAGGGATACTAACGGACGGCAGAAATTGGCATTGGATACTATCAGCATCTCCACCCTTGCAGCCCTTTCCCGGAACAGATCCAAGTCATACTCCACGCGCCCCACGTCCTTTATATCCTCGAAAATCTGCTGTTTCCGGCTCTCACCGTAAAATACCACCGCCGTAGGTGTATTCTCCAGCCTGGGGAGGACATAATCCGTCACCAGCTTTACCTCGCACCCAGGCGGATTAATAAGTTCCATACTTTCCCCGCGCCCGACCATCGTCATCAAATCTACCGAATTACCCAGCCATTTTAGCGCTAAAGATTCGTTGTAGGCATCCCCGCCCGTACTGTTAAAAATAGTGTTCGTTTTCCCGGTAATATATGCATATTCTATCGGGATTTTCTCCACTTTCACGATAGTTTCCCTTTGTACGATACCAGCCACTAAGAATTTCCCCATATACCTATCTTCTCCTCTTTAAAAGCTGCCCAGCCGTCATGTCTCTATTATATACCAGAATGATGTGTCTGCACAGAGGATTTTGTCCTTTCTGCAAAAATTCAGGCCTTGAAACTGATTGGAAAAATTTGGGTGCCAACAGTCCCGGCTGCAGAGCGGCCTGGGCTTTTGACACCCGAATCTTAAAAATTGTAACAGTTCAGCCTTCGGCTTCCCTG
>BLLT01000073.1 GCA_011958945.1 Lachnospiraceae bacterium
TTTCAATCCCAAGTTTGTGTCTGCGCAGCATCCACAAACTTGACAGGCGCAAAAATGCAGCGCAGAAACGGAGTTAAACATGGCAAAAAAATTTACCCCTAAACCATTTCTTTTTCTTACATTGACCATATTTTCCGCAATGATATTTTCCCTCTGTTTCCAGGATACCATAAATTATGATGAATTTTTCAGTATGCAGTGGAGCCGTTTGGGATGGAAGGAAATGATGGAAACATTGATAGCGGATGTACACCCGCCGTTATATTATTTTTTGTTGAAAGCAGTGCTTGATTTGACGGGCAAAAGCCTGTTTTTTGCAAGATTATTTTCAGCGGTATTCGGAATGGCACTGCTGTGGATTGGCAGCTTGTTTCTGGAACGCAATTTTGGAGCGAAAACGGCTTTTTTCTATTCCTTTTTTCTTTATTTAAATGCCTTTGGCATTCAGAAAACAACGGAAGTGAGGATGTATATGCTGGCAAGCACGTTTGTAGTGTTTAGCGGCATAATGTCATATTATATTTTGAAGGAGGATGAGAATAAAAGGCGGTGGATTGGCTTTACCCTTTCCAGCCTGTTAGCAGCTTACACCCATTATTATGCCCTTTTGACCATGGTATTTTTATATGCCGGGCTGATCCTCTATTTTCTTTTTACCAAAAATAAGAAGAATATGCTCCGATGGCTTGTTTGCTGTGCAGCCACAGTGATCGGTTATCTTCCCTGGCTTCCGATAGCGTGGAAGCAGATTGTTACAGTGAACGGAAACTATTGGATTACTATGCCCTCTTCCAGGCTGGCTCCTATCCGGGAGTTATTCAGCGGGGAGATTCCTTATACAGAACATATATTTCCAGCCATCATCCTTCTTCTTATGGCATTTGCTTTTTTCCGTTTTTTGAAAACCAGAAGCAAGGACAGCTATTGGGCATTGATGTGCGGCAGCGCTCTGTGGGGTATTTTAGTATTTTCTATTTGGTATGCCTCCAAATTCCGGCCTGTTTTGGTCAGCCGATATTTGATAATGTCCATGTGCCTTGCCATTCTCGGCATCAGCGGTACGGTACATTTTCAAAGTAAATATTTGGTCACCCTTGTATGCCTTCTTTGTGTCCTTTCCGGCGGAATCTGCTATCGGAATGCATTTTTGACACAACAAAACAGGAATACATCCCGGACTGTTGAATTTATCAGCGACAGGGCTACCCCGGATGATGTTATTCTGTATATACGGGATGACTATGGATACTTTGCAAATTGTGTGGAATATTATTTCCCGGAACAGAAGAAACTGGCTGTGGATGAACAGCAGCTACAGATGTTAAGCCAGGAAGAATTCGGTGAGGCAGGAACCGTTTGGATTTTTGACAATGAACATTATTTGCAGGGAATCGTTCAAACAGATGGGGTGCCAATAGAAAAGTGCGGTACTTTTGGTTTCAGCACCCTTGAATTCGATATTTATTTTATATTACAAGACTAAGGCGTCAGAAGCCCCGGAGGCGGCTGTCATATTTCCTGCCGGAGGATATCGTCACAGTTGAAACGGCTCGGCAAAATACCCCATATGGGAAACCGGTTCATTTCCGTCATGGAGATGGGTGGTATCCCCCATGGCCTGGACACGGAAGTAGGCAGTGCCCGGCATACGCTCTTCCGAAGCGAGTATAGTCACCGATGTAGGTGCCAGGAAAAAATTCTGCCATAATAAAGTAGGCGCAATCCCCAGTAAATGGGAGAGCATGACACAAGCCACACCGAGATGGCAAAAGATAACGATGGTGTCATCGCAGTGGGAATAGGGCTTTCCTTCCGGTATCCCTTCTGCCGGAGGGACTTCGGTGCGATAGATATTCTTCTCCCGGATATATCCATAGGCAGACAGGATACCGTCAATGCCGCGGCATACCTCATCATATTTTACCCTGATATCCCCGTTTTGCTGATAGACAGAAGTCTCATGCCAATGTTCTTTGTCATAGAACAACGGCTCGTTTGTCCAATAGGAGGGCATGAAATCCCAGGGAACACCGTATCTTCCGGTGGTTGGATCTGTGATAGGATATTTAAATTCCTGCAGCCATTCATAAATGGTCGCCTTCCGGTTCATTTTTTCCAAAGAGCAGGATGCGGTATCCTTTGCCCGCCCAAGCGGGGAGCAATAAAATTCTTTCACCGGCCATTTGCATACCCTTTCGGCTAAAAGCTTTGCTTCCCTCCAGCCTTTTTCCGTTAATGTATCGTTTTTATAGTCTGGGTCTCCATGTCTGATAAATATTATTCTCATAAGTATGTCTCCATTTCCTTTTCATATTTTTCATTATATGTTAAAATACTCAAAGAGTAAAGAGAATCATAGAAAGGAAGCGTAAGGGAATGAATATAGATGAATTTTTCAGCCGGTTAGACGGATATTTTCAAAAAAATGAATTGGACAAGGCAGCCCCTTTTTTGACGGATTCTTTGGAAAAGGCAAAAGAAGCGGAGGATTATGCCTCCTATATCACGATAGGGAATGAAATGATAGGCTTTTACCGAAGCGTGTCCATGTTTAGGGAAGCTTTCGACATCGCAGAGGATGTCCTTTTGCTGATGGAAGAACTGCAGCTGGGGGAGAGCGAACATTTTGCCACCACCCTGGTAAATACGGCCACTGCTTACCGGGCGGCAGGAAAGCCCCAGCAGGCTTTGCAGTATTACAGACAGGCATTGCAAATTTACGGCCGGCTTTTGCCGGAAGGGGATTACCGTTTTGCCGGGCTTTATAATAATATGAGCATCCTTTTAGAGCAAATGGGTGAAAATGAGGAAGCGGTGGCACTTTTACAAAAAGCGTTGAAAATTGTGAGAAATCTTACGGAAAGCGAAGTGGAACAGGCAACCACTTTGACGAATCTGGCACTGCTTTATTTTAAACTGAACAGGGAAAAGGACGCCGGAGAAGCATTGAAAGAAGCGCTGGATTTGTTCGAAAAGAGCGGGAACGGCGAGGGCACAGATGCCCATTATAGCGCTGCATTGGCGGGTGTGGGGGAAGCTTATTACCGGATAGGGGATTATGAGAATTCCCTCGCTTCCTATGAAAAAGCTTTGGAGGAAGTGAAGAAGCATTTTGGGGAAAATCAAAGCTATGCCGTGCTGTGCGAGAATTGCGCGGCTGTATGCGACTGCCTGCAGGATAAAAGGAAAGCGGATGAGTTCAGAGCGCAGGCGCAGGGCATCTATGATAAAATTTTTCAGAAGGTATAATATAAACATATTCAGCCAAGATAATTGGCAGTATGGCCAATTATCGGGGTGATGGAGATAGGAATGGAGGGAAACTCATAGGGATGAAAGGGCTGGAATTGGCGGAGAGGTATTATCATGTATATGGGAAGCGGATGATTAAGGAGAAATTCCCCAGGCTGGAAGGCCGGGTGGCGGCCGGGTTGGTGGGACAAGGGTCGGAATGCCTTGGGTTTGATGACGGCATCTCAGCGGATCATGATTATGGGCCTTCTTTTTGTTTGTGGCTGACCCGTGGGGATTATGAAACTTATGGAGGCACTATGATGGAGGAATACCGGAAGCTTCCGAAAGACTTCGAAGGTGCCAGGGGGCGGCAGGAAAGCCTTCATGGAGGCGGCAGGGTAGGTGTCCTTTGCATCCAGGATTTTTACTATGGGCTTTTGGGGACAGAGGATGTGCCAAAAGATAACAGGGCATGGATGCGTATCCCGGAAGCTTCGCTTTGTACGGCAACCAATGGAAAAGTGTTCGAAGATCCGCTGGGGGAATTCAGCCGGATAAGGAACGGACTGCTAAACTTTTATCCGGAGGATGTGAGGATAAAGAAAATAGTGGCCAGGGCGGCAGCGATGGCCCAGTCCGGGCAGTATAATTATGCCCGCGCAATGAAAAGAGGAGAAAACGTGGCGGCGAAACTGGCATTGGCGGAATTTACCAAAAATGCTATTTCCATGGTCTATCTTTTAAATAAGCAGTATACTCCTTTTTATAAGTGGATGCACAGAGGGATGAAGGCTCTTCCCGTATTGTCCGAAGTTGGGGATATTTTGAATCTGCTCGCCTTGATGGAGGAGCAGTCGGCAGCCTGGGAAGGTGCTGGGGAAACCGACTACCTATATACCCTGAATGGCAATGATAAATGTGTATTGATTATAGAAGCGGTTTGTAATCTGGTACTTCAGGAACTGACGGCACAAGGGCTGACCCAGGGAGAAGATAATTTTCTGGAAAGCCATACCATAACGATGATGGGCAAAATCAAAGACCCTTATATCCGCACTTTGCAAATTATGGAAGGATAGTTTTAATATTGAAAATAAAAAGAAACGATATTTACCTAATACTGGCTGTGCTTGCCATAGCTCTCCTCTTTTTTTGCTGGCAGCGCTATAATGGTAAAAAGACAACAGAAAATGCCAGAGTAATCGTGGAACGGGAAGGAAAGGCCATAGGGGATTATCCCCTGTGCACAAAGGAACAGCTTATTTTTACAGACGACTATGGAAAGAAAAATGTATTGACTATCCAGGACGGCCAAGCCTTCATAGAAGAGGCGGACTGCCCTGACAAACTTTGCGTCAAACATAAACCTATAAGCAGAAACGGCGAAAGCATTATCTGCCTTCCCCACAAGCTGGCCATCCGGATTGTGGGCGGGGAAGAAGAGGAAGTGGATGTGATATTGCGATGATGAAAAAAACTGCACATATGAGCCTCTTTCTTGCATCGGCCCTCATCCTGTCCTATATAGAATCCCTGATTCCTTTTTATTTCGGAATCCCCGGAGTAAAACTGGGCCTGGCAAACCTGGCCGTCCTGTTTGCCCTATACCGCTATGGATGGAGGGAAGCCCTGCTTTTAAACCTTATGCGTATCCTGCTGGCCGGCTTCCTTTTCGGAAACCTGTTTACCATCATCTACAGCCTGGCCGGCGCCATTATCAGCTTCTCCGTAATGTGCCTGCTAAAGCAGCCAGACAGCTTCAGCATCTTAGGGGTCAGCATAGCAGGGGGCGTATCCCACAATATAGGGCAGATACTGGTAGCATACTTCGTAACAAAAACCGCGGGAGTAGCCTTTTATCTCCCCGTCCTCTTAATAGCCGGGATCATCACCGGCCTGCTCATAGGGCTGGCTGCCAGGGAAGTACTGAAATACTGGAATGTCAGGCATGACTGGCTTTGAACAAAATATATTGCCGGAATATTCCCACAACTTAGAGTTTGGCAATTATTTACAGCTGAAACTATTTTGAAAGGAGCATCCATTGCTATGTTCGCATACATAAAAGGAGAGATTATCGACATCTCAGAAGACAACCTCACACTGGAAGCAAATCAAATCGGATACAACATCCGAATATCCACCGGAACAGCAGGCCTTCTCCCCTCCATAGGAGAAGAAGTCAAGATATATACATACACCTATGTGCGTGAAGATGCTTTTTTACTTTATGGCTTCCTTACAAAAGACGATTTGGATATTTTCCGCCGTCTTATTACGGTAAACGGCATCGGCCCAAAGGGCGGGCTGGCCATACTGTCGGTGATGACCGCGGACGATTTACGCTTCGCCATATTGTCCGGGGATGCCAAAGCCATAGCCAAGGCGCCTGGAATAGGGGTGAAGACGGCAGAACGGGTGATCCTGGACCTAAGGGATAAAATATCTTTGGCAGAATCCTTGGAAAAAAGCTTTGGAAGCAATGAGAATTACAGCGGCCAGGCTGTCGGAAGCCAAAAAGCGGCAAAAACCCGCAATGAGGCGGTGGAGGCGTTGTCCGCGCTCGGCTATTCTCCGTCGGAGGCATTAAAAGCCGTGAAAAAAGTAGAGATAACACAAGACATGGATACGGAAGAAGTACTTAAACAGGCTTTGAGAAAAATGAATGTATAATATGTTCGGATGTCAAAAATTCTGTCTTCGGAGCACAGCCGGCAGACAGGGCATTTAACAGACGGATTATAATATATGAATAGACAGGAAAGGCATGGTCATATTATGGCAAAGAGAATGATAGAAACCGGATTTACGGAAGAGGATGTGAAAATCGAAGGCTCCCTCCGCCCCAAATGCCTAAAGGACTACATCGGACAGACAAAAGTAAAGGAGAACCTAAAAATATATATTGATGCGGCAAAGCTTCGCAAGGATGCTTTGGACCATGTGCTTTTTTACGGCCCTCCGGGCCTTGGAAAAACTACCCTGGCCGGCATTATCGCCGCAGAAATGGGTGTCAATATGAAAGTGACCAGTGGGCCTGCCATTGAAAAACCGGGGGAAATTGCAGCCATATTGAATAATCTGCAAGAAGGCGATTTACTGTTTGTGGACGAAATCCACCGCCTGAACCGCCAAGTAGAGGAAGTTCTCTATCCGGCAATGGAAGATTACTGTATTGATATTATGATTGGAAAAGGTGCTTCTGCCCGTTCCATCAGGCTGGACTTGCCCAAGTTTACTTTGGTGGGGGCAACCACCAGGGCAGGCCTTTTAACAGCCCCTTTAAGAGACCGGTTTGGGGTGATTCACAGGCTGGAATTTTATTCGGCAGAGGAGTTAAAGCTGATAATCCTTCATTCCGCCAAAGTGCTTGATGTGGAAATTGAGGAAAAGGGCGCCATGGAACTGGCCCGCAGGAGCAGGGGAACACCTCGGCTTGCCAACAGGATGTTAAAACGGGTACGGGATTTCGCCCAAATTAAATACGACGGCGTAATTACCAAACAGGTGGCCCAGACCGCATTAGATTTGATGGAAGTGGATCCCATGGGGTTAGACAATATTGACAGGAATATCTTGATTACAATTATCGATAAATTTAAAGGGGGGGCCGGTAGGGCTGGATACATTGGCGGCCTCTATCGGGGAGGACGCCGGAACGCTGGAGGATGTTTATGAGCCGTTTTTGCTGAAAAACGGGTTTTTAAACCGTACCCCTAAAGGAAGGGTTGCCACAGATTTGGCATATCATCATTTAGGGCTTGAAATTCCTTCTTAATGCCTATATAATAAATATTGTATCAGCATTCGGAAAAAAGTAGCATATTTAGTGGAAGGAAGTGAAGGGGCATGTCGGCAAAGACGGATACGGAAGTAGTTATCGGCGGGAAGATGTTTACTTTGAGCGGATATGAAAGCGAAGAGTACTTGCAGAAGGTAGCATCTTACATTAACAACAAGATAACGGAATACAGTAAAGTTGACAGTTTCCGAAGGCAGGCTCCTGACACGCAGGGAATATTGCTGCAATTGAATATTGCGGATGATTATTTTAAGGCGAAGAAGCAAATCAGCCTTCTGGAAGAGGAAATTCAGGGCAAAGAAAAAGAATTGTATGATTTGAAGCATGAATTGATTGCTTCGCAGATTAAATTGGAGAGTACGGAAAAAGCGGTAAAGAGCCTACAGTCAAAAGTGAATGAAGGAGTAAAAAAGATAGCTCGTATGGAGACAGAACGGAAGGATAACAGAAACAAAGCAAAGCAAGTGGAAAAAGTGGAAGGATGAGGTATCTGCCTTATTTCCTTCCTATAAAAGTGGGGCTGCCTTGTGGGAAGGCAGCTTTTCCTATGAATATCCGTCAGTCAGTATAGGGGAAAGGAATGTACTTTTGGCCGATAATACGGATGCCTACAGACACAAATTTGCCATACGCAGGAAAGCGTAGAAATGAGGTTCAGATTGGGTAAGAAAAAAGTGGAATTGCTTGCGCCGGCAGGAAATTACGAGAGTTTTTTGGGGGCAGTGCATGCCGGGGCCGATGCCGTTTATCTCGGGGGGGAAAAATTCGGTGCAAGGGCATATGCGGATAATTTTACGAAACAGGAAATCTGCAGTGCCATACGTTATGCCCATGTATATGGCAGGAAAGTATATCTGACCGTGAATACCCTGGTGAAAGAACGGGAATTCCAGGATGTATATACCTATCTTCTTCCTTTTTATGATGCCGGGCTGGATGGGGTGATTATCCAGGATTTAGGCGTATTCAGGGCCGTGGAAAGATGGTTTCCGGATTTAAAAAGGCATGCCAGCACACAGATGACTGCCACAGGCGTCTTGGGAGCCGCTTATTTAAAAGAAATAGGCGCGGCAAGGCTCGTGCCCGCAAGGGAACTCTCTTTGCAGGAAATAAAAGACATAAAGAAAAATGTAGATATAGAAGTGGAAACCTTTATTCATGGGGCAATCTGCTATTGCTATTCCGGTCAGTGCCTGTTTAGCAGTATACTTGGGGGAAGGAGCGGGAACAGAGGAAGGTGCGCCCAGCCTTGCCGCCTGCCCTACCGGACAATGAAAACAGGAAAAAAGCAATATCCTTTGAGCCTGAAGGATATGTGTACGATTGAACTTTTAGGTGATCTGATAGAGGCAGGGATAGATTCCTTTAAAATAGAAGGAAGAATGAAGAGTCCGGAATACGCTGCAGGGGTCACCCGAATTTACCGGAAATATATTGATAACTATTTGGAAAATCCAGGGGATTACCATGTGGATAGGGCGGATATGGAAAAGCTAAAGGCTCTGTATATTCGCAGTGGGATTAGCCAAGGATATTATAATAAACATAATGGGAAAGAAATGGTAACTCTGGATAACCCCGGATATTCGGGAAGGGATGAACGGCTGGAGCAAGAGATAAGGGAGGCCTGTTTTCAAAAAGATTTCCGATTGCCGGTGACAGGGGAGGCCAGGCTTTTGACAGGAGAACCTGCTGCATTATGTCTGAACTATGAGGACATATCTGTGGAAGTCTCCGGCGAAACGGTTTTGGAAGCAATAAACCAGCCTTTGAGCAAGGACGCTGTGAAAAAGCAGCTGGAGAAGACCGGAAACACTCCTTTTTATCTGGAAAAACTTACATTTCGGCTATCGAAGGAGGCTTTTCTCCCGGTAAAGGCGCTGAATGATTTGCGCCGGAAGGCATTGGATAGGCTGGAAGAAGAAATCATCCTGAAAAACGGATGGAGCACATCCAGGAATCCTGGATGTGAAAACAAAGAGGGTACAGAAAAAGAATGGCCGGCGGGGGAATACGGACAGGAACAAAAGCTGCATGTATTGGCGTTTACAAAGGAACAATGCGACGCAGCCTTAAACTGCGGGGTGGATCGTATTTATATAAATGCCGATATATGTATGGATGAGGAATGGCTGCAAAGGTTTTCAGAACGTACAGGACAAACCGAATGTTACCTGGCCATGCCATATGTCATCCGGAAAAGGGATGCTGCATTTTTGGATAAAATCGCTAAGTTATTATCGCATCCGGCTTTTTCCGGCAGTTTGGTGCGCAATCTGGAAGAACTGCAGTTTATGAAGGAATGGGAGAAACAAAAGCTTTCCGATACTTCTTTAGGGCTTTTGGAAGCAATTAATGCCAACATTGGAAAGCATATAGTTTCCGATGCCGGACTTTATATATGGAATAAAGAGGCGAGGAATAGCCTAAAAGGGATATGCAGGGAATCTTATTTGCCCTATGAACTGAACGGGCATGAAATTGCTGAACTCTCCCAAGGGGAACTGGGACTGTCCATGGTGGTATACGGCAGAATCCCCATGATGGTTTCGGCCAACTGCGTGGCTAAGACCGCAGGGCAATGTTATATGGAAATGAATCAGGGAAAAAGCATAAGGGCGAAGGACAATAAAGGGGAGCAGTCACAAGGAAAGAACATGAGGGAGAGATTCTGGAATTTGACAGACCGTTATGAGAAGGACTTCCCCGTATTGCTTAATTGCAGACATTGCTATAATGTGATATATAACTCTTTGCCCCTATCCCTGCACCAGCATGTGGATGGGGTGAAACAAATGGGCATATCCGCGCTGCGGCTGGACTTTACGTCGGAAAGCGGAAAAGAAACCGAAAAAATAATTACGTTTTGGCAGGGGCTGCTTGCAGGGCCAAACAAGGCATCTACGAGCCCTCCGTACAAAGAATATACCAACGGACATTGGAAACGAGGGGTAGCGCCCGTAGGATAGAGGAGGAAGATGGAACTTTATATTACGGAGATATCGAAATATGTCATTACATTGATGATGGCATTATATGCATATGAGTCCTTTGCGGTGTTCCGGTTTCGGGAGGAAGAGCGCAGGGGTGGGATTTATACGCGGCAAAATCTGCTGATGCTCGCGGTTCATTTTTCCTGCTTTATGGCCATATGTTTTGAAACAGGGGATATCAGCTATTTGTTCTTTTATATATTCCAGCAAATTGTATTGTTTGCCACAGCCGTGCTCTTCCATATGATTTATCCAGAGGCAAACCGGCTCATTATTAATAACATGTGCATGCTCCTAAGCATAGGATTCGTGATTTTGACCAGACTTTCTTATGAGAAGGCGGTAAAGCAGTTCGTGATAGTGGCTGTCTCCATTGCAGTGGCCATGGTCATCCCATTTTTTATCCACAAGTTAAAATTCCTTAAAAGGCTGAAATGGATCTATGCCCTGGCCGGCATCGGAGCATTGGCGGTGGTTCTTATCCTAGGGGCCTATACCTATGGCTCCAAGATATCCTATTCCATAGGAGGGGTTACCTTCCAGCCATCGGAGTTTGTAAAAATTATTTTTGTTTTTTTTGTGGCCAGCGCTTTGTATGAATCCACAAGTTTCCTAGAGGTATTCACTACTGCGGTGATTGCGGGAATCCATGTAATCATTCTTGTGGTTTCCAAAGATTTGGGGAGCGCGCTTATTTTTTTCGTAGTATATGTGCTGATGGTATTTGTGGCAACGAAGAATCCCCTTTATCTATTGGCCGGCGTGGCAGGGGGAACCGGTGCAGCGGTAATCGCCTATAAAGTATTTAGCCATGTCCAGGTACGGGTACAGGCCTGGAAAGACCCATGGAGCGAAATCGATTCGGCAGGGTATCAGATCACCCAATCGCTGTTTGCCATCGGCAGCGGCGGATGGTTTGGCATGGGCCTGTTTGAGGGAACGCCGGAATCTATCCCTTTTGTGGAGGCGGATTTTATTTTTTCAGCGGTGGCAGAGGAACTGGGTATTTTGTTCGCTATGTGCATGATATTGGTATGTATCAGCTGTTTCGTTATGTTTATGGATATTTCCATGCGATTGCATGACAGTTTCTATCGGCTGATAGCTTTTGGCCTGGGCGTCACTTACATTTTCCAAGTATTTTTGACCATTGGGGGCGGAAGCAAGTTTATCCCCTTAACCGGCGTGACCTTGCCTTTAATCAGCTATGGCGGCAGTTCTGTGCTGACTACTCTAATTATGTTCGCCATTATTGAAGGCTTGTGCATGGTAATGGATGAAGAGGTGCTGGAGGAACGAAAGCAGGCAAGGAATAAGAAGAGCAGCAAAGGAATGGATGAAATCGCCAAAGGGGAAAAGCCCAAGAAAAGAAGAAATAAAAACCGGGTAAGCCGTAAAAATAAAGAAATAGACGAGGTTATAGATTAGACAGTGAAGAAAAAGCAAACAAAAAAGAAACAAATGAATATGGCTATTTTATCGGTGACTTATCTGTTTGTGGCTGTTTTTCTCGGGATGATGTTTTATATATGCCATTATTCGGTAACCCATCAGCAGGAATTGATTAATAACAGCTATAACGGGAGGCAGCAGATTCTTATCGCGAAAAATGTACGCGGGGAAATCTATGCAAACAACGGGGAGATTCTCGCCCAGACCGTGACAGATGAAAACGGGGAAGAGCGGAGGAACTACCCTTATGAGAACCTATTTGCCCACGCGGTGGGGTACGCCACCCACGGCAGGGCCGGGGTAGAGGCGCTGGGAAATTATTATTTAATCCATTCCAACGCGCCCTTGTCGGAAAAAGTGGAAAATGATGTGGAAGGGATAAAGTATCCGGGAGACAGCGTGCATACTACCCTGGATGTAAACCTTCAGGAAGTAGCCAACCATGCAATGGGCATCTATCAGGGGGCGATTATCGTTTCCGAGCCATCCACGGGCAAAATCCTGGCCATGGTATCCAAACCCGACTTCGACCCCAATCAAATAGAAGAGTTATGGGATAGCCTTGTAACGGACACGGAAAGCGGCGTATTGCTAAACCGGGCCACACAAGGGCTTTATCCCCCCGGTTCCACGTTTAAAATACTCACCGCATTGGAATATATGCGTGAAAACCCGGATACTTACCAGAACTATCAATTCCAGTGCGGAGGAAGCTTTACATCAGGAACGGACAAAATCAACTGTTACCATGGGCAAAGCCATGGGAGCGTAAGTTTTGCCAGATCCTTTGCCAAATCCTGCAATGCCTCCTTTGCCAATATGGGAGTCCATCTGGATAAAACACAGTTTGCCAACACTCTGGAAGAATTGCTTTTCAACCAGGATCTTCCGTTGGAAATCATCCATAACAACAGCCATGTAGAAGTGAACCAGAATTCTTCCGACGGAGATATGATGCAGGTAGCCATAGGCCAGGGGACCACAGGGATGACCCCTATGCACTTAAACATGATTACCAATGCCGTTGCCAACCAGGGAACAGTGATGCAGCCTTACATCATAGAGTATGTAGAAAACAGTACAGGCAGCATCATAAAGCAATTTTCCCCCACCTCTTACAAAAAACTGATTTCCGAACAGGAAGCCGAATCATTAAAAGAATTGATGCGGGGAGTAGTGGAGGAGGGAACGGCCAGCAAACTAAAGGGCCTATCCTACACGGCCGCAGGAAAAACCGGCTCTGCAGAATACAACAGCGTCAAAGAAGACTCCCACGCCTGGTTCACCGGTTTTGCCCCGGCGGATAACCCACAAATCAGCGTTACAATCATCATAGAAGGCGCCGGCTCCGGCGGGGACTTCGCCGTTCCCATAGCCAGAAGAATCTTTGACACCTATTTTGAAAACAAATAAAAACACAACATACCATTAATAAAATGAAACCCATACACATATACCTCACCCAACAGGAGTGTTCCAGACAGTGAAAATAAAATTCTACCCCAACCTCTATGTAGGCCCAGGAATTAAAAACCCAAATAAAGTAAAATGGAAACTGCGCCGCAATGCAGGACAGCTGCAAGTATACATCATAGCCCTGGCACAAGGCAGCGACCAGCTGGAGATATACCACTGTGCATTCCTGCAGCAAAAATACTACAAAAAACATCCGCCATACATCATCGGCATAGCGAAAGGGCATGAAGAAGCGATAAACATTGTAATAGACATCACCCAGGCGGCGTTAGCCAAAAATGGTTATCCCGACTTAAAAAAATTTTTGTTTCCGGAAAATGATTAAGAGGTAAATATGCTGCACATATTAATAATACTACTGAAAATAATAGGGAGCCTTCTAGTAACAGTCATAGGTATCCTTCTGCTTGCCATTATTTTCGTGCTCCTTGTTCCTGTCAGGTACTGCATTGAGGCTGACGGCAAGCTGGGAGAAGAAGAGCCCCTTTGGATAGAAATCAAAATCACATGGCTTATGCACTTTATAAGCGCTATTTTTTCTTACCCGGAAAACACCGGCTTAAGGATAAAAATATTCGGCATCCCCGTTTTTGATTCCGCCCGAAAAAAAGAAAAGAAGTCATTAAAAGGGAAAAAGTCCTCAGAAGAAAAAAAATTATTAAAAGAAAAAAAGCCATTAAAAGAAAAAAAATCTTCAAAAGGCCAAAAGACCGACCAAACACGCTCCGAATGGAAAGATGCCGATATCATAGAGGAAAATGACCAAACCAAAGGTTCCGGCAATGATAAAGAAGATAACGAAGCCGGCTGCCCGACACAAGAACCTCACCCTGGCCAAACCATAGATCCGGAAGACAACCGGGCGGCAAACCCTCAAACAGCCAAGCGTCCAAACCCAATCCAAAAGTTTTTTGCCGCCCTTTTTTGTTTTTTCCGAAAACTTTTGGATGCGATAAGAAATATTGAGTACACAATACAGGAATTATGTGGTAAAATAAAAGGCGCTATGGAGAATATCCGGTATTACATTGAAATATTGCAAGGGGAAGCTTTTCAAAATGCATTTCAAAATGCCAAAAGCCAGCTTTTTCGGATCTTGAAAATGCTTAAGCCGCGCAAATGCAGGGCTAACCTGACTATAGGATTGGATGACCCGGCCGGAACAGGCCAGATTACGGCAATTTATGGGATGTTATATCCATGGATTGGACATCACATATTTTTGCGGGCCGATTTTGAAGAAAAAATAGTGGAAGGCGACTTATACATCAAAGGAAAAGTTACAGTTATCGTCTTTTTGATTGCCGCCTTAAAATTATATATGGACAAAAATATAAGAAACTTGTTAAAAATTCTGAAAAGGGAGGATGCTTAAATGGCAGAAAATAACTTTGCGGGAGTAATTGAATCACTAATGAATGGTATGAACAGCGTATTATCCACAAAAACAGTAGTAGGGGAAGCTACCCAGGTAGGGGATACCATTATTCTCCCCCTTGTGGATGTAAGCTTCGGTGTAGGGGCAGGAGCCAGCACAGCGGACAAGAAAAGCGGCGGCGCCGGCGGTTTTTCAGGTAAAATGACCCCCAGCGCAGTGCTCGTAATCAAAAATGGCGTTACAAAGCTGGTAAATGTAAAGAACCAGGATACTATGACAAAGATACTGGATATGATTCCGGATATTGTGGACAAATTTACGAAACCGGACGAAAAGGAAGAACTGCCGGATGATAAAACGGCCGTAGACATCGCTTTTCCGGAAGAGGATTAACTGTAAGAACCGTTTCACTGCTTTTATAAATCACTAAATTTATTCATCATTTGGTAGGATAGGGCATAGGATAGAGTAAGGAGCATAAGCGGAGATGTAGCATGAAAAAAATGATTGGTTTTATAGCCTTTTGGATTGCAGTAGGGATGCTGCTTATGCTTCTGTTTTTCACCAGCAGGCTTGTAGGATTGATTATTTGTGCATTGCTGTTGCTGATTGGTTACAATTTCTATTATTGCGACTAAATGCAATCGGCCAATCTGTGCTGATGCCCAAATTTACAGGCCATTGGTTGGCCGCATGGGAATCAGGTATAGTATACGAAGGTGTGGGGAAATGAAAAGTATGGAAAATATTTTAAAGGACGGAACGGAAAAAGCTTTGAGGGAAACAAAAGCGTGGTTGACAAGGGAAGACCTGCGTCTGAAAGCAATGCAGCGGGAACTGGAAGACAAACAGAAAAAGCATGAGGAAGAAAAGAATACCTTCGAAAAGGAAATGAAGCATCATCAGCATAAAATGAAGGTGGAAAAAGAGCGGCTGGAACAGGAGAACAGGCTGCTGGAGCAAAAGCTGAAAATTCTTCAGCAGGGCTATATCCAGTTGGAGGAGGATAAGCACAGGCTTCAACGGGAGAAGGACAAGTTTAATTCAAAGAGAAATGCATATGCCTATGAAAGCCAAAGTTTTTCCCATCACTCCCAGGTAGCGGAAATGATGTTCAGCGGGGTAAACAGTTATTTAACATTAAAGAAAAGATATAAAGATTTAATGAAAATGTTCCATCCCGATAATGTGACCGGAGACCATGAAATGGTGCAGATTATTACAAGGGAATATGAGGAACTGAAAAGGGCTTATGAAATGGGAAGCCAGGCCAGGTAATAAACCGGGTTCTTTCAACATTATGGCGGCATATTTTTCTGTAACAATTGAGTAGGGGAGAGGCTTTTCCCCTATTCGCTGTGGCGTAATTTCCTATAATATAAAAAAACAGCCTGTCCAGCTGTTTTTT
>BLLT01000074.1 GCA_011958945.1 Lachnospiraceae bacterium
GCCTTGTAACTTGTAAACTTACGCTAGAGCGTGTTTGAAAATTAAAAAGTATACAAAACATTTGTTCATAGCCTCTTTTTCATGATAAAATAAAGAAAAAGGGGGGGCTGATATTATGTTAAGACGCTACGAACTGACGGATCAGGAATGGGAACAGGTCGCCGCTTTACTCCCTCCGGAAAAGACCGGAAAACCCGGACGGCCTTCAAAGGATAACCGCACCATGCTTAATGGGATGGTCTGGATTGCACGCAGCGGAGCCCCCTGGCGTGACCTCCCGGAACGCTATGGCTCCTGGAATTCGGTGTACAGCCGCTTCCGCAAGTGGATTGATGATGGGATCCTTGATAATATCTTCCGGGTGCTCAGCCTTGAGGCCGAACTATATGAACTTTCACTGGATGCCACTATCGTCCAGGCCCACCAGCACAGTGCTGGGGCAAAAAAAGGGGGCCTCCAAACGAGATCGGGCACAGCCGGGGAGGTGCCAGCCCCAAAATCCATGCAGCGGTAGACGCATATGGCTATCCTGTATATCTGATGCTTAGTGAAGGACAGCGTAATGACATCAATTTCGCCATCCCTGTACTGGAGCACATTAATATAGAAGGAAGCAGTGTGCTTGCAGACCGTGGATATGACAGTCAGAATCTGATTGACTATATCTATGAAAATGGCGGGGCACCAACCATCCCGTCCAAAAAAGGAGCCAAATTTGAGCGCCGCTGTGACTGGTGGCTGTACAAAGAGCGCCATTTGGTAGAGAAATACTTTCTCAAACTGAAGGGATTCCGCCGCATTGCGACCCGGTATGATAAGCTGGCATACACCTATATGGGATTTGTATGCCTTGTCTCAATCCTAATTTGGATAAAATGAACAAAAACTGATAATTTTCAAACACGCTCTAGGAAAATCCTCACGACAATCTGCAACAATAGTTATTTTTTCCATAATTTCATCCTCTAAAAAAGATAAAGAGTATCTCTATATTTAAATGTAGGATGATCCTAAATTATCTTTTGAAGTACCAAATGCTCTTTGACTCCCCACCAACCATCAATAATCAGGAATTATCCTTTAATCATTATTATATCCTTCCCGTCTCCATATTTCAACAAGCATTTAATAAATTAGACAAAAAACATTATTTTAAGGAAGAATGCATCTTATAGCCAATTTACAAAATGCATCATTACAGCAATCCGCTCCCTCAAAGTTCCTTTCATAACCGATTCAGCACTACGATACAATATCGTCAACCTCAAACAGCACCCTAGCAATCCTTTAACCCCAAAGACTATCTAACCTTTAGCGAGAAAACAAACAACAAACCTACAAAGAAAAAGCTTTACGGTATACGAACTCTACCCCATTTTCGATTATAAAGCAGAATTCAAAAGTCAAATAATATAAACTACCCAAATTATTTTGCAAGGATTATAGAAAAATACTGCCTAGAAAAGGGCAACCTTCATCCGCATCTGATTGTAATCTATACCGATGACGCAAAAGCGCAGAACCAATTTTTGAAACCAATTATACCGCCCTTCGCATAGAACAGGGCTTCCTTTCCCATATAATACAAACCTGAAAGTAGCCTTTAATACAATTCGCCTAAAAATCCATTCCAATACACCACTTAAGAATGATAATTTGGTAAAACCAATTACCTTGCTTCTAATAATTTCTAGCTGCAAATAAAACTTAAAATACCAGAAAAGATTGTTAAACTAGGAAAATAAATACCAGATACAAAACAGAAGATTTTTACCCTCTCCAATATAATTGTTGTAAAGCTGCAAATGCATCAACAAGACATGTATGAAACAGAAAGGTTAACCAATATTTACAAATAGCGTTTCTATACAAAAACTTGATATTGCACCCTTAGTATATTCCAGCTTTTTCACGTATACACAAAATATTCATTCTTTGAAGCAAAATTTCGCCACCTAATTTTACATTTTTATTATTCATCGCTTCTCTGAATCTATCTCGCAGTTTAATATCCTCTTTTTCTAAAAAATAATCTAAACTCTTTTGGAATTCCGTCCATTCTTTTTTCTCTGTTTTCTTAAATATTTTCATTTTCTTTCCTCATTTTCTATGTATTACATATATATTATAATATTGTAATATATTAATATCAATCAATAAATACTATTATGCATTATATAATAACATTACAGGAGTGTATTTATGAATGATAGGTTTGTTGTTCGGCCAAAAAGCATAGACAAAAAGAAGATAAATCTATTGTAATGACCTTACGCTTAGATAGATATTTGCAAGAAGAGTTTAATAAACTATCGGCCAGAAGCGACCGTTCAAGAAATGAATTAATGTGTATGGCATTGCAATTTGCATTAGAACATTTAGAATTCATTCCCGAAAACAATGAAAAAAGCGAGAAATAGGAGGGGTATTCACATCCCCTCCCCAGTCAAAGCTTACATTTAACTTACGAACCCAATGCCCCACTACTGATTCAAATCCCCCATCACCCCCATATGTATCACCCAGGCCTCCTTCTCCTGATCAATCTCCGTATTCAGTTTTTCCTCCTCTTCCCTGTTCGAAAGGAAACCGCACTTGGATTCCGTTACTTATAGACGAACTTAGATATACAATGAGCAAATCTAAGAATACAATGCACTTGCTTCATTTGATATAAATCCAATAAATTAATTAAATGGATTAAAAATGGATTAAAAACCAATAAAAAGGTTTAATTCGGTTAAAAATGTGGTATAATGGATAAAACGGATCAGGAGGTACGCATATGGAACTCAGAGCAGAAGATGTCTTTCGCCCCGGGGCATTTCCAGAATACACCTATATATCGCGAAAATCTTCCATTTCCAACCTGCCCTATGAATTCCGGCTGATGCAGGCCATCAAGGTATCCGGCTTCCTAACCTCTCTGGTAGGCCCTTCCAAAATGGGGAAGACCATCTTGTGTGAAAAAGTAATCGGATTTGAGCATATTGTGGAGATTTCCGGAGCAGATTTTGATGAGGATACGGACTTTTGGAAGCTGGTCTCTGCCAAAGCCGGGCTTGCATACGAAGGCCAGTTTGCATCCGAAAAGCAGATTCACAGCACCAATGATAAATATACCAAGAAGGAAACCTTCTCCCTGACCAAGGATAAGATTATCGAATATTACAAGGAAAACGATCTGGTCCTGGTCATAGACGACTTCCACTATGCCCCAGGCGGAAAACGAATGCAGATTGCACAGCAACTCAAAGATGCTATCCGTAGGGGATTTAAAGCCATTGTGGTCTCCCTCCCCCACCGGGCAGACGAAGCAATCCGGCAGAATGCAGACCTTTCCGGCCGCTTAAGCCTGATCAACATGGAGCCATGGGAAGTAGATGATTTAAAGGAGATTGCGAAGCTGGGTTTTGGTAAGCTGAATATCTCTATTGAGGATTCCATTGCAACACAGATTGCAGTAGAAAGCCTTTCCTCTCCTCAGCTGATGCAGTATATCTGCTTGAACATCTGCACCATGCTGGAAATGTCCGGAGAGGGAAGCCGGCATATCCGTCAGGAAATTCTGGAAACCGCCTATCACTACACCACTGCAAACTTTGAATACCAAGATGTGGTGTCTCTGATGCAGAAAGGGCCGAATACACGCGGTAAAAGCCGGAACACATTCCAGACTGTCAACGGGCAGGAACATGATATTTACGAGCTGATTGTAAAATCTATTGCAGAAAATCCGCCTATCATGAAGTTGGAATTTGAGGATGTAAAGGAACGCATCTACCGCCTGCTTGCAAACGACAGTAAAAAACCGTCCCCCCAGATGCTCCGGGAAAGCCTGGCAAAACTGAAGGAACTTCTGTATGGGCGGGAAGATATTTTTAAGGTACTTGATTGGAAAGAAGGAAGTCTCTATATTCTGGATCCTCTGTTCCTGTTCTATCTGCGATGGGGAGGCGCACGTTAAAGACAATGTTCAACATTCCTATAGCTATAACCAGTATACAAGATGCGATTACAAGGCTGAAAAATATAAAAGACGGACAGGAATTTTCTCTTTTGCTGCCTGGCTTAAGAACTTTCCTCAAAACATTGGATATAGATTCCCAATCCCTGATGGAGCTGGAGCAGCGAGCATACTATGTCATAAATGAATATTCTGACAAAGAGACAATGAGCAATCTGGATTCTGCAAGGAATCGGGTCATTGCATATCTTGAACAGATTATGACTGATTCCCCTGCAGATGACCGCCTGCTCACCATACTTGATAACTACTATCTTTTTCTGGAAGTTCTTCTGGAACGTCCGCCCCACAGGCGTGGCGGCATCCAAAAAGAACATCTGTCAGGGCTAAAACCAGTGAGGATACCGGCTATGGCACAGTCCGCATGATATTTTTCTGGATTCTTAGCATATCATTGAAGTAAAGTGTACTCGGGGCAGTATGCCGCAAAAGAAACTAATAGAAGAACTGGAAGCGGATATGGTACATTACCATGCGAAGCATATCTATTTCTTTATCTATGATAAGGAAAAAATAATAGAAAATCCCAGGCTGTTCCGCAATATCTATGAAAACAAAGTGAAAGGGAAGCAAATACATATTGTTATCCATCAACCTAAAATACTATAAAAACCTTTCTGCGGAGAGGATGTATCCGCTTCCAAACGAATCTTTCCTAAACAGAAATCCTAAATAATATCTCTCCGCAGAATACTTTACTACCTCGCGCCCCCTATTTCTCATTTTCATTCAAATACCTCATCACCCCCATATGTATCGCCCAGGCCGCCTTCTCCTGATAAATCTCCGTATTCAGCTTTTCCTCCTCTTCCCGATTCGAAAGGAAACCGCACTCTACAATCACAATAGGCCGCGATGTCTTTTTCAGCAGATAATAGCTGTCATTTGCCTTAGCTTCCCGCTTATTTTCCGAATCCACACCGGCCACAAAGCAATCCTGTATCAACTCCGCCAGTTTCTTCCCGGTACCACTTCCGGTATAATAAAATACCTGCGCCCCATGGACATATTCCTCATGATAGCTATTCTGATGGACGCTCACTACGATTTCCGGCTGGGCTTCTTCGATAATGGCAATCCGGCGCTTCATATCCTGCACCTTTTTATTGGAAGCATTTTCATCGTACAAGCCATTTCCGTCCGTCCTCGTCATAATCACTTCCACATCTTCCGCTTCCAAGAATTTTTTCAGCTTTTTCGCTATTTCCAAGTTGATGTCTTTTTCCAAAGAACCATTGATGCCCACCTTGCCAGGATCCGCCCCTCCATGCCCGGCATCGATTACTACGCAGAATTTCGCCTTTCCTTCCCCGCCTTCATCCTCTCCGCCTTTTCCCTTACCGGTTTTCCCTCCCACGGACTCTCCATTTTCGGTTCTGGCATCCCCTCCCCTGCTCTGCCCAATCATCGTTTCCCAAAATCCCCCTTTACCGCTTCCCCGTTCCACCACATTATCCGAATTAACATAGGCGGCCCCTTCCCCTGCCACAAAATACATTGAAACAAGAAGAATTGCCGCCATAATTATCCTTAAAATTTTACCCTGTTTTTCCTCCATCATCCATCTACCGCTCTGCTCTCATCCATTTAATACAACTTATGAAGCGGGATGGCAAAAAATGTATATACCCTCCTATTCCATGCTATCATTATATATCGCTCAACCGGCCTTTGCTCTATATTTCCATATACTGAAGAGAGTCCGCTTCAGCATATAATCTTCCGGTTTAAATTTATTGTTAATCACTCCACATTCAAATAATCCCCAATCACATCCCATATAGAGGCCTTCTCAAACCCCAGTTTCCACGCTGCCACCCCTGCAATATTATATTTCTTCATGATATTCAGCTTAGCCTCTATGGATTGCTCGTCCTCCAGCCACACTTGATAGAAAGTGCCGCCTTCCTGTATCTCACCATAGTTCTGGCATGTCACTTCATCCCAGCGCACTTCGATATTATGGTTATCCACGAACTCCTCCGCCAGTTCCATTCCCACCGCTTCGCTGGTCAGGTTCGCCCCTTCGCTTTTCCATATACGGGTATAGAACGGAACAGCATTAATCACCTTTTCCGGAGGCACCTCATTGACCGTCTTCTGAATTCCCTCTTCCACAAAACCGATAGATGCTACGCTCCCCGCTTCCGGGCTGCCGTTATAATGCTCGTCATAGCCCATAATAATCACATAGTCGGCAAATACCCCCTGCTCTCCCCTTTCATAATGGTCATTAAAGCCCCTGGGCACATAATTATCCACAGAAAGCACGATTCCGTTCTTCCTGCATTCCACGGAAAGTTCCCTGATAAACTGGATAAAGTGTTCGCCGGTATCTTGGGTAAGCCCTTCAAAATCTATATTAATACCATCCAAATCATATTCCAGAGCTGCATCCATCAGCCCCTGAATCAAATAAGCCCGTTTGGTTGTATAGGACAGCACTTCATAAGTCTCTATCCCCTGATTGGTGAAATTGTCAATCAGCGCCCACACTTCCAGCCCCATATCATGAGCCTTGTCCACATAGCTTTGGGATGCAAAGCTGGAGAAATTCCCGTCATTGTCAGTCAGGGCAAACCAGGTGGGGGAAATCACATTTACCCCTTTTGTATTCTCCAGAGCCGATGCCAGCGTATCATTTCCTGCCGTTCCTGCCACCGCATGCCATGCGAGATTGATTTTATATGGCCTGGAAATGCTGGTAAATTCCGGGTTCACAAAGGCTGACGCATTTTCAGTTTGGGGCTGCGGCGAAACATCCATGCCTCCTGCACCGCTTTCTCCCAGCCGTTTATTCTCAACATACCCGATAATGGCATCCTCTGTCTTGACCTTGCTCCAATTCTCCATTTCCTCCAGAACGGCAACCTGCTCGCCAACCATTACGTCCTTCAAAATAGGGCTTTTTACGCCGCCCTGATAACGCACCGCCGTATCCTTTATGATTTCCGCCGTTTTGATGCTTTCTCCGCTATGCCCGTTTGCATACACCTGCATACGGTCCGGCCCTGTAAAGGTCTGGTAACTATACCCCGTAAACAGCTTCACATAATCCGCCGCTACATACAATATTTCCCCGCTGCCGTCAAAGGCCTGGGCATATCTGGCCGCCGGATATCCCAAATCCACCGGGCCATCCTTTGTTATATATGAAGAGGAACCAATTTCCACCCTTACCGTCTCCTCCGGCAGGGTGTAGAGCAAAAGCTGCTCATTCTTGTCCTCATAGAATCTCTCATTAAAATATTTATGGACAGTGGCCAAATCAAAATAGTAGACGCCATCCATCAGCCTGGCCGACTCCTCCACCCGCTCATTGCCGAGCACAATGGCCACCTCGCCTTCGCTGTTTATGTCAAAATACTCCTCCAAATCCGCTCTTTCCTTCGAATAGGAATATTTCTCCATCACTTTTACACCAACACTGATTGCAACAACTACAATAATAAGGACGATTGCAGTTATTACCGGAATTAATTTTTTCATATGCCCAGCTCCCTTCCAACCGTCCTTTATTATAGCAAACTATTTAAGTACCGTCATTACTTTATTTGACTTTTTCTTGCTTTTTTTGACAGCACACCCATCCATCGCTCTAGGGGGTCTTCCAGTTTTATGGTTACGGCGTACCATCAATCCTTACTTTTTGCAGAGAAATGTTATCTTATTGTTCCCCAAAAGGAGATTCGTGATATATTTTTGATGATACTTTTTTAATAAACTGACAATACTAAACAGTATGGTAAAAAACGGAACGTCCGGACATGCAATAAAAAATACTAAAAATAAAATTACCCTTTTTACAAATAATATTCGTAGTGTGAATTATAATAACGTGAACAAATTTGGAAAATTTTATTTTTCGGACAAGCACATAAGCTTGTAAGACTTCTCCCATAATATTTATTGTTAATATCTCAGGGAGAGTAGATTAAATTAAAATAAAACTGCCTATAATTAACATGCCTCCTTCCGTCACAGACTATCCGGAAGCATTCCGTGAAACCAATTATAGCAAAGGTTTCCATTTATTGCAAGGATTTTTAAAAAAAATGTCGAATTTTTATAAAAAATTTTTAAACACTGCGGAATTCTATTGACTTAAATTTGAAGAAAGTATAATATACTTTTAACTGTAAAGTATTACTCCAAAATAATTTAGTTCAGGTTAGTCACAATATAAATAAGGTGGCAGTATCATAATAGTGAGGATGTGATAACATGAAAATTGAAAAAGTAAATGACCATCAGATTCGCTGTACACTAACAAGAGAAGACTTGGCCGACCGTGAATTGAAAATCAGTGAACTTGCATATGGAACCGAAAAGGCAAAGAACCTCTTCCGCGATATGATGCAGCAGGCATCATATGAATTTGGTTTTGAGGCCGAGGATATTCCGTTAATGATAGAAGCCATTCCTCTAAATTCAGAATGCATAGTGCTTATCATCACTAAAGTAGAGGACCCAGAAGAACTGGATACGCGCTTCTCTAAGTTCGCACCTTCCGTTCATGATTCGGACAGCGATTTGGATGAGATGCTGGATAGTCTGACAGAGGGCGCTGACGATGTGCTGGATTTATTTAAAAAAATCCATGAAGGCAAATTTGCAGATACCGCTGAAAAGGGAGTTTCCCCTTCACAGCCCCGGGAAAAGCAGACGAAAAAAAATACGAAAAAGCAGGAAAATGATGCGGCCGAGCAGGAACTTGTACGGATTTTTTCCTTCGATTCTATCCGTACAGTAACAAGGATTTCCCATGTTCTCGCCGGATGCTATAACGAAAGCAACTCTTTATACAAAAACGAAAATGCACATCGGTATATTTTAGTTGCTTCCAAAGGCGGCCACACGCCAGAGCAGTTTAATAAGGTATGCAATATCCTGTCCGAATACGGCACGCTGGAGAAATATGTGTCTGCGGGGGAAGCATATCTGGAAGAGCATTTTAACCCCATTATCAAGGAAAATGCTTTGCAGTCTTTGTGCCAGATATAAAGTATAAACGAAACCGCCGGGAAATTACTCCCGGCGGTTTTTGGGTTCTCCAATTTCACGCTTCCGCGCTCCATTCACGCCGCAAAAACTCCGTTTCTGCTGCCGAATTTCTGATAATGTCCTTTATGCCCATTTCTTTTGTGTACCTTTCTTATTTTTTTGATTTTGACGCCAAAACCCGCGATGAAAATACTATTCCGCCTTCACCCCATCTGTCTTATAAATAAACCTCACGCTCCCCTCCGTGCCTTCCTGCAATCCGCTGAAAGTGTTGTAACCGCTTCCGATATTCTTAAGCGCATCAATCCTGTCGATAACCTTCTGTACGTTATCCCCGAACAAGTCCGTCAGCTTACTGATTCCTTCCTCGTTAAATTCAATCATTCCGTCTTTCAGTTCCAGAGCCCCGTCGTCCAGTTCAATGGTTCCGTCTACCAATTCCACAACCCCGTCATCCAGTTCTTCCGCGCCATCCTTTAATTCCTGCACGCCATCGTCCAGTTCCACTGCTCCATCCTTCAGTTCCCCTGCGCCGTCATTCAATTCCACTGCTCCGTCCTTCAGTTCTCCTGCGCCATCCTTTAGCTCTTTCGCACCATCATCCAGTTTTACAGCTCCGTCTTTCAAAGATATAGCACCCGTATCCAGCTTTTCCGTTCCTTCTATCAGTTTCCCTGTTCCATCCTT
Source organism: Lachnospiraceae bacterium (assembly GCA_011958945.1). Lineage (GTDB taxonomy): Bacteria > Bacillota > Clostridia > Lachnospirales > Lachnospiraceae > Kineothrix. The sequence continues at coordinate 9,719 of BLLT01000074.1, forward strand.
TAGTTCCGTTGTCCCCACTTTCAGCGCATCCGCTCCCTGGTTCAAAGCTGCTGCCCCTTCTCCCAGTTCTTTCGTTCCTGCCACTGCTGCTTCGGTTCCCGCTTTTAACTGGGCTGCCCCTGCTGCCAGCGCCGGAACCCCCGCCTGTGCATCATCCAGCTGCAGCAGGCCTTGATACAAGGCATTCACTCCTGCTTCCAGCTGTTTCGCCCCTGCAGTCAAATTGGCGGAAGCTGTTTTAATATAAGTAATATAAGCCGCCTGAGCCGCATCGCCGGCATTTGCGAATTCTCCGGAAGCCCCATACTGCTGTGCCAGCTGGGCTATCGCCTCCTGTGCCGTCTGTGCCTTGGCCTGTGCTGCCGCCACATCGGCCTGCGCCTGTGCTACCGCTTCCCCTGCGCTTCGGTAATCCGCCGCAGCTTTGCTTACTTCTTGCGCCGATACGCTTTCCACTGTGGCCTGAGCAGTGGTTGTGACAGGCTCTATGCTATATCCGGTCACCAGTCCGCTCACTGTAGCCTGGGCCATTTTCCCTTCCGCCTCCACTTCCACATCCACCGTTCTCGTTTCCGGCTCACATGCCGCGCTCAGGGCCGCCTCCGCCGCCTGTTGCTGCTCCATTGCCTGTGCCAGCGCTGCCCTGGCCCTGGCCTCTTCTTCCGCAGCTGCCGCTGCCGTTTGCTGCAGCCGATTGATGGTCTCATTGAGTGTATTTTCATAGGCGGAAAAATATTGTTCTAACAATGCGTCCAGCCCATCCATCCCTTGTGACAATGACTGGCTTGCCCCTACGAGCCCCATTTTGCCATCTGTGCCCTGACATGCGCTCACCATTGAGCCGATTGCCATATCCACCGATGCCAGCCCTTGCTGTATCTGGGCCGCGCCTGCATCCAATGCCTGGCTTCCGCTTGCCAGCGCCATAGTTCCTTCTGCCAGCTTTCTGCTTCCCGCGGTCAATTCCCCCACGCCTCCGTCCAGCTGTCCGACTCCGGCGTCCAACACCTTCGATTTTTCACTTAATTCCTGCGTACCGGCCTTTAATGTGTCCGCCCCTTCCTTCAAGGTGCCTGTTCCGTCTTTCAATGTATCCGTGCCGTCCTTTAGCTTTCCTGCACCGTCTAACAGCTTTTCCGTTCCGTCTTTCAGTTCCACAGTTCCATCCCTTAGCTCGGTAGTTCCGTCCTTCAGTTCCTGCACACCATCCCTTAATTCCGTAGTTCCGTCCTTCAACTCCTGTGCCCCGTCTCTCAGTTCGCCGGTTCCATCCTTCAATTCGGAAGTACCGTCTATCAGCTCTTCCGTTGCCGACTCCAAATCATCCATAGACTCATTAATCTCGTCCACATCTATAGTATCCGTCAAATCAATATCCGAAAGCACATCGCTCATGGCCATAGTCATGGTCATAGATAAGTTAAAGTCCACTGCATCCGCCGATACCTCCAGATAATCCGGTATGTTCAGTTCATCAATTTCCTCCCGCTTTTCCTCATCCTCAATTTCTTCTTTCAGTTCATCAATCTTCAGGCTATCCCTCAGCCCAGGGAAAGCCACCCCTACTACCAGATAACTATTTCCTTCCGAAATCAGTTTTCCATTGGTCACTTCCACATTGGAAAAAGTGTCCGAAGGAAGCACCATCCCTGAAATCATCGCAAAGGGAACATAAATTTCTTCCTCGCTTCCGTTGATATCCACCGTTTCCCTTTGTTTATTTTCATAATCGAAACGAATCGTTACTTTTCCGTCTTTCCCCGCCAGTTCCTCCGGCGCTATTTCCCTTCCGTCCAGCGTATAAGATATTTTCACATCCACCGGCAGTTCCTTATCCGTAGTTCCCTGATAATAAATATCCGCTCCCCCGGCATCCCATACCAGGCTGCCGTCCTCTCCTTCGGTGTAGCTCTCATAACCTTTTACATTTTCGATACCCTGCAAAAGACTCACATCCGACAGGGAATTGCTCCCTTCCCCATTTTTCACCCAGCTGCTCACAATTACCTTATTCACATCGCCTTTTGCATCGGCCAGCACATATACCGTCTCCTCTTTGCCCGTTTCGCTGCTGTGGGAGGCCTTCGCCTGGCTTCCCAGGACCTGTTCCAGGACTTCTTCCGTCTCCGTATTCCCGTCTTCTGCTGCCCATACTTCCTCCATGCCGTCCGTTCCGCCTTCCCCGGCATCGGCCTCATTCATTCCGCTTCCGCAGGCAATCAAAGAAACGGCCATTGTTCCTGCCAGCGCAAGGCTGAGCATTTTCTTCCACTCACCGTTCTTCATTCCCATTCTGCCATACCCCCTATTTTCCATCCCTATCATCCTTTTTTTCTTTTTTTCCTTCTCAGCCATTTCTGCTTTCACCTCTTTGCCCTCCATCTCCATACTTTCTTCCTGCCTTCCCCTCTTCCCGGGTGCTTCCGCTTTCACCTCTTTGCCCTCCATCTCCATATTCTCTTCCTGCCTTCCCCTCTCAATTGCTATATTCCTGCCTGTTTCCTTTTCTTCCCACAGATTCCTTTTCCTCATAATGCTCCTCCTCTATCTTTTCCACCACTTCTCTTCACCCTCTCTCGCTGGAAAGTTTCCTTTTCATGAATTTCTCTCCCAGCGAACTGAACATAATCACCTTATCAAATATCATAAACATCGAAGGCAGAATGAAAATCACACTGAACATACTGATAATCGCCCCTCTGGCCATCAATGTACAAAGCGAGCTAATCATATCAATATTGGAATACAGCCCCACACCAAAGGTCGCCGCAAAAAAGGTCAGGGCGCTCACCACAATGGATTTCGCGCTGGTCTGACATGCGATGTCCACCGCCTGCTTTTTTTCCACTCCCGCGCTTCTTTCCCTCCGGTATCTTGTGGTCATCAAAATCGCATAATCCACTGTTGCCCCCAGCTGTATCGTTCCTATTACCACCGATGCGATAAAAGGGATTTCTGTTTTCGTATAATAAGGAATTCCCATGTTAACGAAAATCGCCCCTTCAATTACTGCCACCAATATTACCGGCAGGGAAACCGATTTGAATACAAAAAGAATAATAATAAAAATTACCCCAATGGATACCACGCTTACCGTTTTAAAATCCTTATCCGTAATCCGTATCAAATCTTTCGTACAAGGAGCCTCCCCCACCAGCATGCCTTTCGCATCATAAGATTTGCATATCCTGTCCAGAGTATCGCACTGGGCATTTACCTCTGGGGAAGCCACCTTATATTGGGAGCCAACGAGCAAAAGCTGCCAGTTCTCGTTGCTCAATGCATCCTTCAGTTCCTCCGGCACCATCTCGTCAGGCAAAGCTGTTCCTTTCACCGCATTCAGCCCTAACACCCAGCTGACCCCAGGCACTTTTTTCATCTCCTCGCTCATATTCTTCACATCTTTTGCAGGTAAATCCGCGCTTAGCAGCAGCATATGAGTGGCGTTCATGTCAAACTCTGTCTCCAGTTTCTCATTGGCTATGATGCTGGGCAAATCCTTGGGCAAAGTTTCGTCCAGATTATAATAAACTGCCGCATTCCGGTAACCATACAAGGCCGGAAGCATGATTGCCACAAGAATCATGGCAAATACCACAAAATGCTTTGTCACGAACTGACCGATGTGATTCATATCGGGAATCAGCGCCCTATGCTTCGTTTTCTCCAATGCCTTATCCAGCACCAGAATCAGCGAAGGCAAAATCGTTACACAGGCAATTACCCCCATGACCACCCCCTTGGCCATTACCATCCCCAAATCCATACCCAGGGTAAAACTCATAAAACACAGGGCAATAAAACCAGCCACCGTAGTGATGGAACTCCCCACCACCGAAGAAAGGGTTTCCTCTATGGCCTTGGCCATGGCTTCCTTCTTATTGCCGCACACCCCCTGCTGCTCCTGGTAACTATGCCAAAGGAAAATGGAATAGTCCATCGTTACCCCCAATTGCAGCACCGCGCTCAAAGCTTTTGTAATATAAGAAATCTCCCCGAAAAAGATATTGCTGCCCAGGTTATATACAATCGCCATCCCGATGCTGGCCAGGAAAACAAAGGATACCAGGTAGGAGTCCATGGCCAGCGACAATACGATGCAGGTCAATATCACCGCAATAAATACATAAATAGGCGCCTCCCTTTCCGACAGGTTTTTCGTATCTGTGACCACGGCGGACATACCGCTTAAAAAACAATCCTTATCCGCTATTTTTCTGATTTCTACTATGGCATCCATAGTGGCATCCGCCGATGTGGTTTCATCAAAAATAATAATCATCATCGTACAGTCACCGCTGTTAAAGGCTTCATAAAACTCTCCTGGCAGCAGTTCCATCGGAACGGAAATATCCATCGCCGAATCGTACCAGATGACCTTTTCAACGTGTTCCACCTCTTCGATGCTTGCCTTTAATGCCGAGACTTCTTTCGGCTGCATCCCCTCCACCACAAACATGGAAAAGGCGCCCGTACCGAATTCGTCCACCAGTATGTCCTGTCCTACCATAGTTTCAATGTCCTTGGGTAAATAGGAGAGAATATCGTAATTCACCCTCGTTCCTATGTAACCGAAAAAAGACGGTATTAAAAGCAGGAAACTGAAAATCAAAATCGGTATTCTTAACTTCACTACACACTTTCCAAAATTTTTCATATAAATAACCCTTCCCTTTCAAATGTTCCTTTACTTTTAATTATATGACCAGTGGTCATTTTTGCTAATTATCGTATATCACAAAAATGACCGTTAGTCAATACTGTTTATAAAAAGTTTACACTTTTTCACAGGAGTTTATTTTCGAGGAGTTTATTTTTGGGCATACCCATTGCTTTTCTTCATAATTAATCTTATAATGTTCTAATCCATACGGATGTGTAGATGTGGCAAAGAATCCGGCCCTTTTGCCACAGGCAAAACTCGAAATGGCCGGATTTGTAACAGGGAAGCCGAAAAGCCAAACTATTACGAGCATGGAGAATTATTATGGGAAAAATAGATATCAACAAAAAATTAAAGGAAGACGCCCTTTTAAATACTGCCTTCGACCTATTTACCAAACAGGGGATTCATAAAACCTCTATCTCCGACATCGTCAACCAGGCAGGAGTGGCGAAAGGCACTTTCTACCTATATTTTAAGGACAAATATGATATTAACAATAAGCTGATTGCCAAAAAGGCCAGCCAGATTTTCCGTACTGCGGACGAAGCGCTGCATCGAACGGATATCACCGGCCTGGAGAACCAGATTATTTTTATGATTGACAATATCCTGGACCAGTTTACGGCCGACAAGTCTTTGCTGCGCTTTATATCCAAAAGTTTAAGCTGGGGTATTTTTAAGAACGAACTGCTTTATTCCGATTCTTCGGAGATAGATTTTTATAATATTTATTCCTCTGTTTTCGAGAAGTCGGAGATAAAATATAAGAATCCGGAGCTTCTTGTATTTATGATTATTGAATTGGTCAGTTCCACTTCTTTCAGCTGTATCCTATATGAAGAGCCCACGTCCATCGGCGAATTAAAGCCCTATCTGTTCGAGTCCGTCAGACAGATGATGCGTAGCATGGAGGTGCGTTAAGTATCGTTAAAGTAACAGAGAAACCGAAAGGCTGAACTGCCAAAATGGTGCGCGGTTCGCCTTTTGCCCAAAGAATACATTTGGAGAACTTCCAGTATCTGGAGGTGATACATATGGAAAATAATGCGAAAGGTAATATAAAGCATCAAAAAAGCAACCGCACACGCCAAAGTTAGGTTGCTTGATTGATGTTTAACTTGTAACTAATAACCAGGCGGACCGTTGCTGTACGGCAGCACCTTTTGCACTCTTATTATAATCTAATTTCCCCTTTTACGCAATACTCTTTGCGATTTTTTCAGCCCATTTCGTAACAGTTCGTTACTGTTCACTCCGTTCCAGCAACAGGCA